>CAZKSP010000035.1:0-15101 GCA_964555385.1 uncultured Chitinophagaceae bacterium | reverse complement strand
AGGGAAAAATCATCGTGCCTCTCCAAGAAGTTTTTTGACGGAGGGGTTAACCCGCGGCCTGCAGGCGTAACCTGATGGACAGTTTTTTTCAGCGGGATCTTGATGAACATGTTGTGGTTCATCCCGCAAAAGACGGTAGCGGAGGCAAAAGCTCTTCCTCAATGCCGGCTTTGGGGCTGAAAAACAGGGCCGTTTCTTGCAGGGATACGGGCGTCGGCCACTTTCGGCACGATTGCCATCACCTATCGCATGATCGCTTACGCGGACTGGATGAACAGCTGCATGAACGGCTCCTGCAACAGCAGTGTGGGCGGTGGCTTGTGAGACAACGGACGCATGCATGTCTTCCGCCGGAATGTGGGAAAATCTGACACTCGGTCGGAAAATAGCCGTTATCCTGCGGTCCCTCTCCCGGTTTCTAAATTGTTTCCTTGGGAACAATGTCATGGTCATGCAGATCCTTCGGTTCCTGTGTCTCGGTGGCATTGTGGGTCTTGCCGCCACGGCTGCTGCCGGCGAGCATCCTGAGACCGGCTTTCCCCTCACCGATTACAAGACTGGCAAGCGGGCCGCCCGTGAGCATGCGGTCGTTGACACCAGGGTGCCGCGTGAGGGGCGACCGGTGATCTGGCAGACGGCCTATCGTGCAGCTAGTAGCCGGGAGGAACGGCAGTTGGAAGGCTGGCGGGTGGGCATCAGTCGTGAGCTTTTGGCCGAACATGCCGCGGCGACTGAAAAAGCAATCGAGCTCTTAACGAAGCAGCTGCAAGAAATCGTCCGGGAGGTGCCGGCCAGCGCAGTGGCAAAGCTCAAGCGGGTGCCCCTTTACCTGTCTCCCGCGTATGACGGCTTTGCAGCAAGGGCGGAGTACCATCCGAACGCCGGCTGGCTGCGGGAACATGGCCGCGATCCGGCGATGGCTAAGGGGATTGAGTTTACCAACGTTTTGATCTTCGAGGCCGAGACCCGACGAATGCCCAACTTCGCGCTCCACGAACTGGCCCATGCCTATCACGACCGGGAACTGGCCAATGGCTTTGGAAACGCCGAGGTGATCGAGGTCTTCAAGCGGGCGCAGGCCTCGGGCCGCTATGACAAAGTGGAGCGGCAGGATGCCAATGGCAACAAGTCGATCGACCGGGCTTACGCCCTGACCAACCAGCAGGAGTATTTCGCCGAGACAACAGAGGCCTACTTCTCACGGAACGACTTTTTCCCTTTTTGCCGTGAGGAACTCGAAATCCATGACCCGCATGCCTACCGTCTGCTTGCGCAACTCTGGGGCTGCCATGCCGACTCAGCGAGGCAGAATCTCCCCACCGCTGCGGCCGGACAACGTCAGGGTTCAGTAGCTGATACTGAGTAGGTCGGCAGATGCCGGGCCGGCACCTCCAGGGCAAGCAGATGCAGGGTGGTGACGTAGATTCTCCCGCCGTAGTGGCCCCAGCGATCGGGCCGGCTGCCGAGTGGGTCCCAGCTTCCAGCAGCCGGACCGGTTCGCTGCTGATGCTCGGCCAGCAGATCGACCAGGCTGCGGTACCAGCGATCCCAGCGATCACCGCCTGTGTGAACGAGCACCTGCGAAGCGTAGTACCAGAAATAGGCATCGCGGCGCCGGTTCTCAGCCGACCCGTAGCTGGGTCTGTCGGCCAGCAGCACATCGGCCGGCCGGGCCACCAGCCGATCACCAGCCCGCACGCCGGTATGCAGCCGCATCAACGCGCCGACCGCCGTCATGCAGCTGACCGACAGAGGTGACTGCCGCTGTTGGCTGTCCTGTGGGTTGTAGGTGTAGCGGGTGGGATCGACTGTTGAGGCCGACCGCTGGACGAGGTTTTGGATACCACTGAAGGTCTCCGGGGCCACCGGAATACCGGCCAGGTCGCCGGCCCGCAAAGCCACCAGCATCCAGCCACTCACCGACAGGTCAGAGTCGGTGCCGGGTATGTACCGCCAGCCACCGGAGCTGTGCTGGCTGGCCGTGATGAACTGGCAGGCCTTTTCGGCAGCCGGCCGCACCAGTTGATCGCCCGTCATGCCAACCGCCTCGCAGAGAGCCATCGTGGCGATCGCATGGCTGTACATCCAGCCGCAGCTATTGGAGAGCGGGTCGGCCTGCAGGTAGAGATCGCCATTGGGCTGTTGCACCGCCAACAGCCATTCGATGCCGCGGCGGACGACATCGCGGTAGGGGCCGGCAAAGTGATCGTGGCCTGCGCCAAGAAAACTGAGTAGTGCCAGCCCCGTCGCCGCCGTGTCACAGGTCAGCTGCGGCGCAGCGGCCGGGGGCGAGCCAGCAGCGCGGGACAGACTCCAGCGGCCGTCGGCCTGTTGCGAGCGGGCCAGAAACTCAAGGCCCCGTTCGATCATTGCGTCGGCCTGGATCAGTGCCTCTCGGTCGGCCACCTTGGCTGTTGCCGCGGCCATCCGGCGGTCGGCCAGCCGGCCGGCAAAGGCATCGGCAACATCCCGCACTCGTCCATCAGCTGGCAGGGCGGCAGCGGCGATCCGGTCGAGGGGAGGCCCGGCCGAGCCCGATCCGCCCCCCGCTGGGTTGGCTGTCAACCGGCCGTTGCGAAGCTGTTCAACGGAAACGGACAGGCCCTCTTCGTCATCAGCTTTCGCGGCAGCAGCAGGGAGGCCACGGGCTGTGGCAATTGCCGACCCGCGCGTGGCGAGCATCGCCAGCCGGCTGCCGGCCGCCGCCGCGGGCTGCAGTCTTGGGGCGGCTCCGGCTGCCGATGAAGCTTGCCCATCGCCAGCGTTGCTCAACCGTTTGGCGGTGGCTGCGGCTCCAGCGGGTGATTCGGCCATTGCAACCAGATCACCTCGGCGGGTCAGGCCGGAAGCCGCTGGGGTCGAGCCGCCCGGTCTGCCTGTCGACAGTCCCTCCGACCGCTCCGGCCGCCCGCCTGTTGCAGCGTTGTCCTGTTGAATGGCACTAGCTGTCTGATCGGCTGCCTGATTGGCTGCTTGCATCCCAGCGGCCCGGCGGGCCGTCAGGCTTCCGGATGGAGGAGCCATGCTGCCGCTGAGTCGGGGGCGAATCGTCAGTGGCTGAGGAGCAAATGGTGTGGCTTGCCGACCCGTGGGGACGGCTGGGTTGGCGAGTGGCTCGGCCTTCACGCTGGAGGTGGCATTGGCGACGGCGACAGTCGGTCGTCCCGGCCGCGGTTTGGTGACAACGGTTGGCTGGGCGGGCTGATTCGAGCGGTCGGTTCTGGCAGCGGTCCCGGCTGCTAACCGCTCGAGCAGCAGGGCTTCACGAGGACGCCACTGGCCGGTAACCGCCTCGGAAAGTGCCGTTGAACGGTCTGGCAAGGCCGCTGCCTGTGGCCTTATCGGAGTTGCTGCCGGAGCCAGATCTGCTGCCAGTGGGGCGGCCGTTGTTGAGAACGAGTCGGTGGCTGGTGTGGCTTGTGCTACTTGCCGATCGAGTGATTGGTTGGCGGCTGGCTGTTGCTGCTGCGCAAGGGTGCGGGCAGCCGACGCAAGAATCGGCTGAGACTGATCGGGCAACTGCTGCTGTGACGGCCGCGTTTGGCTTGCCGTCAGCTCGGGATTTGGCCTGATCGGTTGAACCGCCGGCTGGGCAGATGGCAGCTGCAGAGGCTTTTCGAAAGCCTGCTTGCGGCTGGTGGAGGCCTTGGGCACTCGCAGGGAAAAGTCTGCCTTTCGCCTGGGTGACCGCGGCCGTGGGGATGTCGGCTGTTCGCCCAGTGGGCTCGGGGTGATGTCTCCAAGCTGGAGCCGGGTGAGCCCATGAAACAGCAGCGAGTGCAAGGCAAGGCTGGCCACGGTCGCCGCCAGCAGGCGACGGCCACCGAGACCGCGACGGCGGGAAGGGGCGGGATTCATGGTAGATCCCCTTCCTGTCCCGGAGTCGCTGCTTGTCCCGGAGTCCCTTCCTGTCCCGGAGTCCCTTCACTGGCCGACTGCACCTGATAGTCCTCGATGCCAGCAGCGACACAGGCATCCATCACCGCCACCACATGCTTGTGGGCTGTCTCCTCATCGGCTCTGAGGATCACCGTCTGCCGATCGGGATTGTCGGCCGCCGACTGGACAAGCAGCCGCTTCAGCTCATCCAGGCCCACCGGCTGTACACCGGCATAGACCGTGCCCCCCCGGTCAATGGTGATCACAAACTCCCGTGGCTGGCTTGTCAGCGGTTTGGCAGCTGCCGCCTGGGGCAGCACCACGTCGAGTGAACGGTCATCCTCATCGAGCTTGCTGGCGACCAAAAAGAAGATCATCAGGAGGAAGACAATGTCGATCATCGGCGTCAGCTCAAGGCTGCTGGCGAGTCGTCCCTTGTCAATTTTGACGCTCATGCCGATCGCTTTCGCGTGGTGGAATCGTTGCGGGTTGACTGTGGGGCTGTTGTCTTCACGCTGGTTTGGTCAAACCGCTGGCTCATGATGACGCCGGGGCCGCCACTTCAGCTGGTACTGGCGGTGGGCCACCACGGCGTTGGACGGGGACCTTCCCGGTGAGCTGTTCGACACTCAGCCGCCCCTTGTGTTCATACCGTTCCAGGGCCGGCACGATGATTGACACGACTGCATCGACCGCCCGGAAACCCCGGAGGATCTTTCCTTCAAGAAAGTGGGCGAGCATCGCCGCCGGAATTGCTACGCAGAGCCCGGCGAAGGTGGTGATGAGCGCGACGTAAATACCTTGGGCCAGCTCCGCTGCCCGGTTTGCCCCGGCGTCGAGCGTTGCCGTTGTGTAGAACGCGATGATCATGCCCTGCACCGTGCCCAGCAGGCCCAGCAGCGGCGTCACCGAGACGGCCAGGCTGATCGGGCGAATGTTGGCGTAGAGCCGGGAGGCTTCGCTTTCTTTGGTGACCTCGATTGCCCGGTCGATTTCAGGTAGCGGGCGGCCAACCTTTTCAAGCATGGCCATTGTCACCGTGGCGGCCACTGAACCGTGCCGCTGACAGGCCTGGTAGGCAACGCAGGGGTCGAAGGGCCGGGCTGCGGCTGCGGCGGCAAGTTCTGTCCGCAGTGCCCGCGGCACGAACCGGCTGCGGCGGAGGGCGATAAAACGTTCGATACCGAAGGCGACCACGATCACCGACATGATCGTGATCGGCCACATCATGAAGCCGCCGGCCAGAAAGAGCTGCCAGAGGGTCTGGATGCGGTCGAGTCCGAGACTGTTCACTGGGTCGGTTCTCCTGCTGAGGACTGCTGCACGGTGAGGGCATCGAGTCGGCGGCTGGCCGTGGGAGCCTGCTCGCAGTCGGGATACCGCTGGAGTAATTCGGCGTAGAGTTTCTCGGCCTGGTCGGGCCGCTTGAGCACTTCAAAGCAGCGGGCTGCTTCATAGGTGGCCTGGGCCTGCCAGAGCTGGTAGGCGGCCGGGGCGTCGGTTTCACCGAAGCCGTAGGCCACCTTGAAGAAGGTCTTGATCGCCTCCTTGTGCTGGCCCTGCTCAAACAACACCTCGCCCTCCATGAAGCGGGCCCGAGCGGCCAGTTCCGATCGGTCGGCTTCAGCCACCAACCGATAGTCGGCCACTGCTCGATCCAATTGGCCGAGATTCTGCCGGGCCCAGCCCGCCGCATAACGGGCGGCATTGGCCTGTGAACTTTTGGGGTCGAGGGCGAGCAGCCGCTCGGCGAAGGCGAGGCTCTCCTTCCATTCCTTGGCAGCCGCAGCGGTTTCGGCAGCCCGGATAAAGCTGGCGGCCTGTAGCTCAGGTGAGGAAAGCTGTACCGGGTCGGCGAGAGCTGTTTTGAAAGCTGCGAGGGCGGCTGCCTGTTGCCCATCAGCGGCCAGCGCTTGGGCCTTGAGTGCCCGGGCATCGGCTGCCAACGGGCCAGATGGTGCCGCTTTGAGCTGGGCCGCGAAGGCTGCCGCCGCCAGACCTGGCTTGTCCTGCATCAGCTGCGTCCAGCCGAGCTTGTGGTGGGCCTGTTCCAGCAAGTCACCGGCTGCCTTCAGCCGGGGTGCAGCCGCGATCGCCTGCTGGTAGGCCTTGGCTGCCGCTGGCCAGGATGAAGCAGCGTACTCCGCCTCGCCAAGCTGCAGCCAGGCATCGGCAGCGGTAGGACTTTGGGGAAATTGCTCAACCAGACGCTTGAAGGTCAGGCCGGCAGCAGCCTGGTCGCCACTGAGCGATTCAGCGATGCCCAACTGAAAGAGCACCCGATCGGCCGCCGGCAGATTGGGGATTTCGCTGAGCACCTTCCGCAGGCTTTCTGCCGCCGCTGCGTACTGCTTGAGCCCCAGCAGGCAGAGCCCCTCAAGCAACTGCGCCTCGCCACGGGCAGCCGCATCAAGGCGGGCTGCAATTGCTGAGTCGTCGGCGAGCACCTGCCGGGCATCGGCCAGTCCACCGGCATATTCGCCAAGCCGCTGACGGACATCGCCTCGAGCCAGTACCGCCGAGGCGGCCGCTGTACTCTTGGGAAAGCGATCGATCAACGTGCCCCAGGCCTGCTCAGCAGCCGTCAGGTCGCCCGCCGCTTCGTGACACCAGCCGGTTGCCAGCAGGGACCAGGCAGCCAGGCTGCCGGTTGGCTTGGCCTTCACGCTGGCGGCATAAGCATCAATCGCGGCAGCCACGTCATCTGGCTGCTGGAGCTGGCCGAGCCGGTACCAGGCCAGATCGGCCTGTGGGCCCGCGGGAAACTCCTTGAGGCACTGTTTCACGGCTTTGATAGCGGCCGGCACATCACCGGCTTCGCGCTGGGCCCGGGCCAGCAGCAACCAGGCCTCCTCACGACGGGACCAGTCGCTGTGCTCTGCGAGCAGCTTGGTCAGCAGGCGGGCCGCGGCGGCGGGTTTGTCAGTCTCAAGCAGGGCCTCGGCTTGAATGGTTTCGATGTCACGAATGGCGGCGTCAGTGGCGGTTTTGGCATAGCGATCACGAAACCGCTCAACTTGCTTCAGCGCCGCTGCTGGCTGCTTGGCATCCAGTCTGGCGAGCGCCAACATCGAAACGGCTGCGGCAGCAGCTGGCGTATCGGCGTGCTCAGCTGCAAGACTTTCATATGAGGTGATCGCCTCGTCCCGGCGGTCAGGCAGGGCCCAGAGGGCATCGCCCCGATCAAGCATGAGCTGTGCCAATGAATCAGCTGCCGGCCGCTGCGGCTGGTTGGCCAGACCGCGGTCAATTGCTGCCAGTGCCTCTGCCGGCCGGTCGGCCTGTAACTGCCAGGTGGCCACCAGATGCGCGGCGTCAAGAGTGGCAGCGGTGGGCCGGTCGAGCAGGGGCGTCAGGGCTGCGACCGCGGCGGCGGTCTGCCCGGCATTTGCCTGGGCTTGTGCAGCTGAAAGCATGGCCTGGTCGGCCCGCCCCTGATCAGTTTCGGCAGTCGCCAGCTGCCGGTAGCTGGCTGCGGCGGCTGGCCAGTCGGCCTCCCGCCACTGGAGATCGGCAAGTCGCCCAAGGGCGGCCAGCTGCCGAGGGCCGTTCGCTGCGGCGAGCGGCTGCAGCAAGGTAGCTGCTTCAGCTGGACGCCCAGCAGCCGAAAGCGAGTCGGCCTGCCAGATGGTGACATCGGGGCTGAGCGGATGATCGGCGAATTGCGATTCAAACTGGCTGAAGACCGCTACGGCTTCCGCAGACCGGCCAAGTTCTGCCAGTCCTACGCCAAGTGCATAGAGCACTTCTGGCAGTCGCTTGGACTGGGGGTACTGCTTGGCAAATCGTCGCCAGATGACGACCGCCTCGTCCCGCTTGCCAGCCTGCCACGTGGCCTCTCCCAAAAGATGCTCGCCACTGTCGGCCTCGGGGTGATCGGGATGCTGGGTGAGAAAGCGTTGCAGACTTTCGGCTGCGGCCGCGAAGGCTCGCGGTGTGCCGGCTACCTGGGCAGCACGAAAGCGGCCGCGGGCAAGCTCCCAGCGAGCGGCGGCCAGGGTATCGGCGTCGGCAGTATCCTTGGACACCTGGCCGAGCGTTTTTTCAGCGGCAGGCCAGTCGCCCAGCTTGAGCTGGCAGATACCGAGATAGTAGCGGGCCTTGGCGGCCAGTGGGTCGTCAGGATGGTCGGCGAGCAGGCTTTGCCATTCTTCGGCGGCAAGGTCCCAGGCTTCCCGGTTCTGCAGGGCGGCGGCCGACGTGTAGGCCGCCCTTGCAGCCGGTGATGACTCAGCGGCCGGGGTGGGCAGCGGTGTGGAGAGGGGGACAAGCAAAACGCCGATCAGCATCGGCCACAGCTTGCCGATCTGACCCATGCGACGGTGAAGGCCGCCCGAAAGTGCCGACATCAAGTCACCATCGGAAAAGACGTTCTTACGACGGCAGAAAATCCACCGTTCAGAATGTCAAGTCTACGAGTCGTCTCGCCCTGATGCACTGTCAGCTTCACCCTTTTTTGTCTCTTAAAGACACAGAGCCGATGATCTTTTGGGGGCGAACGACTATTCGCTGGACTCGGCCTGCCAGGCACGATCCCCACGCGGATGTCCGCATATGTGTGCCCTGTAGGCGGATCTGATCGATCAGCCCTGAGCCGCCAGTAACGCTTTGGCTGCGGTGGTGATTGCCGGCTGGTCCCGTTCTTCGACGGCGCTGAGCAGCGGCAACAGCGGGCCGGTTGGGGCGATGCCTGCGGCGGCCACTGCCTCGTGTAGTACCCGGATGGGGTTGAGGCCGTTGCGGAGATCCTCCAGTGGCTTGAAGACTTTTCGAATGCTTTCCGCCTCGTCCCAGTCCCGACGGCGAATCGCCTTCAGGAGCGTCTGCGAGAGGGCCGGGGCGATGCAGCCGCAGCCGGTCGTGAAGCCACCAAGGCTGAAGTCACGGAGATGAATAATCGCCGGCTGCTCACCGATGCCACTAATGATGGTTGCCGGGTCGACCAGATTAACCAGCTCCCGTAGATAAGAATCGTCGGCGGGGTCGTCGCGCACGGTGGCGTACTTGATCGCACTGATCAGCCCATCAGTGCAGAGCCGCGCTGCATCAGCCGGCTCGATGTAGCCGTCATGCTTGATGTAGAGCAGGGCGGGGATACCGGCGGCCTCAACAAACTTTCTTACACCGGTGGCGACGCCGGCACTTGTCGTGATCCCCTGCTGCGGCAGCACCATCACCGTCTGAAAGCGATGCTGACGGATCACCCTGGCATGTTCCAGCAGCAACCCATAGGTCGGCCCGGCCGCAGGCACGACAATCGTCTCGGCGCTGGCCGTTTCGGCGAGCATGCCCAGCAACGGTTCATACTCGGCCAGCGGCAGATGATAGATGTTTGCGTTGCCGCCGTAGAGCAGCAGTGACACGCCGCCAGCCTCGATGTGGCGGATGATCTGCTGATTCGCGGCCGGATCGATCGTGCCGTCGGCAGTCCGGGCCAGCGGTGGCACGGCCATGACCGAGCGTTCCAGGTGGGCGGTGGTGAGGGCGGGGGCGGTGTTCATGGGTGGAATGGCCTGCGAGAGTGATCGGAAGCGTGATGAGGCGACTGACAGCTGCCAGCCGCTCAGAAGATATCAGGCTCACGGGTTGGGCCACCCCGCTCGAGAAACCGAAAGTCACAGCCCTGGTCAGCCTGAGTGGTCTGGTCGAGAAACAGCTGGCCGTAGCCCCGGGTGAATCGTGGCTCAGGGGGCGACCAGCTAGCCAGCCGGCGGGCCAGTTCAGCCTCGTCAACCAAAAGGTCGAGCCGGCGGGCCTCGACATCAAGGCTGACACGGTCGCCTGTCTGCACCACCGCCAACGGCCCGCCTGCAGCCGCCTCGGGGGCAACATGCAGCACGCAAGTGCCGTAGCTGGTGCCACTCATGCGGGCGTCGGAGATCCGCACCATATCGCGGACACCCTGTTCAAGCAGCGGCTTGGGAATTGGCAGCATGCCCCACTCCGGCATGCCAGGTGCCCCCAGCGGGCCGGCGTTGCGCAGAATCAGCACGTCGTCGGCCGTGATGCCCTCGGCCGGATCGTCGATGCGGGCCTTCATGTCTGGATACGACTCAAAGACAATGGCTCGGCCCGTGTGCTTCAGCAGCCGTGGCTCAGCGGCAGTCGGCTTGATGACGCAACCGTTGGGGGCAAGCGAGCCCCGCAGGACACAGGTGCCCCCTGCCTGTGACAGTGGCTGGTCAACCGGCAGGATCACTCGCTCATCGATCACCTCGGCGTCAGCAATATTGTCACCGAGCGATTGTCCGGTGACGGTCAGGCAGTCGAGGGAGAGCTGTTGCCGAAGCCGCGAAAGCAACGCTGGTACGCCACCGGCATCGTGAAAATCTTCCATCAAAAATTCACCCGCCGGCCGCAGGTTGGTGATCACCGGGGTGGTCCGTGAGATTTCATCAAACCGATCAAGCGGCAGCGGCACGCCTGCCC
Source organism: uncultured Chitinophagaceae bacterium (assembly GCA_964555385.1). Lineage (GTDB taxonomy): Bacteria > Planctomycetota > Planctomycetia > Pirellulales > UBA1268 > UBA1268. The sequence goes on along the minus strand of CAZKSP010000035.1, from coordinate 4,793 downwards.
GACTGGCCAGGGCCAAAAGATGGACAATCGCATTGGTCGACCCGGCCAGCGCCATGTCGGCAACAATCGCGTTATCAAAGGCAGCGGCCGTGAGGATCTGGCTGGGCCTCAGATCTTCCCAGATCATGTCGACGATCCTGCGACCACAGGCTGCCGCCATCCGGGCGTGGGCTGAGTGCACAGCCGGAATCGTTGCTGCCCCCGGCAGAGTCATCCCCAGGGTTTCGGTGATGGCCGCCATCGTCGAGGCAGTGCCCATCGTCATGCAGGTGCCGGCCGAACGGGCAATGCCCTCTTCGAGTTGTCGCCAGACGCAGGCATCAAGGCAGCCGGCCTGTCGCTCGGCCCAGTATTTCCAGACATCGGTCCCGCTGCCGAGCCGTTCGGTGCGGTAGCGGCCGGCCAGCATCGGGCCAGCCGGCATGAAGATAGCCGGTAGGTCAGCTGAGATTGCCCCCAGCAGCAGGCCTGGCACCGTCTTGTCACAGCCTCCCATCAGCACGGCGCCGTCGACCGGGTGGCAGCGGAGGACTTCCTCAGTTTCGAGCGCCAGCAGATTGCGATAGAGCATTGCCGTCGGCTTCATGAACATTTCCGACAGCGACAGCACCGGGATCTCCACCGGAAAGCCGCCTGCCTGCCAGATGCCCCGCTTCACCTCCTGCACCCGCTGCGGAAAGTGGGTATGGCACTGGTTGAGGTCGTTCCAGGCGTTGAGGATGGCAATGACTGGTCGGCCCTCGGCTTCTTCGGCCGCATAGCCCATTTGCCGCAGCCGGCTGCGGTGCCCAAAGCTGCGGAGGTCATCCGGTGCGAACCACCGCTGCGACCGCAGGTCACTCACGGAAAGCCGGTGCGGTCGGGTGGCTGTCACGAGTGGCTCCTTTGCCGGTAGTTTCGGGAAAACGGTCGCGATTGTACGCTGAACGAGGGCTTACTCAAGGAACACTGTCGCCAATGACACCGCTTGCCATTCTTGTTGTTGCGCTGGTGATCGTGATTGGCGGGGTGCTGGTCTTTCGGCTGCATCCCTTCGTCGTCCTGATTGTGGCGGCGTTTGTCGTGGCCGGGCTGACACCGGTGGAGCAGTCGGCGGCAACGGTCGGCCAGCGGGTGGCGGAAGGCTTTGGCAAGACGGCGGTCAGTGTCGGTATCGTGATCGCGATGGCTTCGATTCTGGGCAGCTGCCTGACGGCGGCTGGTGGTGCCCAGCGGCTGGTGACTGCCATGCAGCGGGCTGTCGGCGAGCGGCGGACGCCACTGGCTTTGCTACTGGCAGGCTTTGTGCTGGGTGTGCCGATGTATGCCGACACGGTGTTTTATCTGCTGGTGCCATTGGCCCGAGCCGTCTGGGACCGAACTGGCAGGGGCTATCTACTCGGCGTGCTGGCAATTGTTGGTGGGGCCACCATGACCCATTCACTGGTGCCGCCGACGCCTGGCCCGCTCTTTGTGGCCGATGCGCTGGGCGTCGATATTGCCACCATGATCATGGTCGGGCTGATCGTGGGTGGCTTGGCCGCTGTCGCAGGCTTTGGCTTTGCTCGCTGGGCGGATCGTCGCTGGCCCCTCGAGCCGACGGCAGCGTTGGCGACCGCAAGGCCTGCTGCTGCCGGGTCGCCTGTGTCACTGCCGCCCCTTTGGGCGGCAGTGCTACCAATCCTGCTGCCTGTGGTACTGATCAGCGTGGAATCGGCCGCACGTTCGGCTCCGGATGTGGTTCCTGCAAGCCTGCTGCCGGTCGTACGACTGGTCGGGGAAAAAAACATGGCCCTCTCGCTGGCCGCCCTCAGCGCGGTACTGTTGCTGGTGAAGACTGGCGGGGGGATGGCCGCAGTCCGCAGCACCATTGCCGCGGCGGTCACCGATGCCGGCAGCATCATCCTGGTGATTGCCGCCGGGGGGGCTCTCGGGGCAGCCCTGCGGCAGTCAGGACTGGCTGAACTCTCAACAGGGTTTGGCGGTGTCAGCGGCCTTGCGCTGATCGTGCTTGCCTGGCTGGTCACGGTAGTGATTCGCGTGGCCCAAGGGTCAGCCACAGTGGCGATGATCACGGCGGCTGGAGTGATGGCTCCGGTTGTGCTTGCCGGCAGCCTGCCGTTTCATCCGGTCTATGTGGCGGTGGCAATTGGCTGTGGGTCGAAGCCGGGCATGTGGATGAACGACAGTGGCTTCTGGGTCATTTCGCGGATGAGCGGAATGAACGAAGGACAGACCCTGCGAAGTGTGTCACTGATGCTGGCGATCGAGGGTGTCATCGGCCTGCTGGTCACGCTGGGCCTGGCTGTGATCTGGCCGCTCGCGTGACAGTCAAACGTTTACGTCAATCCGGAACGCCCTGCTCAATCAGAAAATCGACGACTGGCTGAGGATCAGCGAGGCCGTGCGGATGGTGCCCTTCGCCCGGCTTGTGAATCACCAGAATTTCACCACCGAGTTGCCGGTACCGCTGTTCAACAATCAGAGCGTTTTCTGCTGGCGGCACCACGTCATCACTGTCCCCGACCACATGCACAAGGGCAATTCCGGCTTCTGCAAGAGGCTTGAGCGTGTCGACGGGATTTCCTTGATAGGCCAGCGCTGCGGCCTCATCGGGAAAGCCATAGGCGGCCAGACAGGCCGACCAGTCCTTTGGGCTGCCGCGGCCGCTGCCCTTGCCGCCGGGCCAGCTTTTGAAGTCGCACACGGGATTGTCGCCATAAATTGTCACGACATCGCCGGGATGCTCGGCGGCATATCGTTGGGCATAGAGTCCGCCCCGGCTGATTCCGATCAGGGCCGCACGGTCCGCCAGGCCGCGACGGACCAGCTCATCACGGAAGGCCTTCAGCTGGCTGATTGCCGCCGGTGATCCGAACGAATTGCCAACATCGAGAAAGGCATGGTGAAACCCAGCCTCAAGCAGCTGCGGGGCAGCACACCGCTGCGTAAAAGCATTGGGAAACATCATGCACCACGACCAGGGGTTGCCCGGCAGCGGTTCCTTCGGCTCAACCACCCAGGCCGAACGGCCCTCGAAATCGAAAACATGTCGCTGGTACCCGTGCCATGAATCGATTGTTTCATTTGGAAAGGCAAGCTCGGCGGCATTCAGAGGCAGGCCCGTCACTGCCCAATTCACGACGAGGAGGAGCAGCCAGTGTTGTGGTCTAAGCAATTGGCTCATGGTGGTTTTCGGTTGTTGGACGCAGTGGTTGTGAAAGAACGCCGGCTGTTGGAGGGAATGAATGTCCCGCTGAAAAGAGTACACTCCGGCTGGAGCGTCGCCAGCAGTGTCACACACGACATTCGTTCGGCCAGTAGCCAGCAGACTGTGGATAACGTCTGCAGCCACAGGGTGCGGCGATCGGCAGCCCCGAAAAACCCTCTGCGGTTTCGGGTATTGCCAAAGTGGAAAAAGGCCATGGAGGGCTTTCTCCACAGACAGCTATGACGCTGCTGCAATGAATGGGTTTTGCTGAAGAAGGAATCGCAATGTCAGATCTGCATGGTCGAAATCTTATCGCTGGCACACGCTGTGACGCGGACAACGTTCTGCAGGCGACGAGCCCGGTCGATGGCAGCCAGTTGCCAGGGCAGTTCTGCCTGGCATCACGTGAGGACGTTGAGGCCGCGATGCGGGCAGCCGCAGCGGCTGCCGAGTCGTTGGCAGGCACAACTGGTGAGCTCAGGGCCACCTTTCTTGAGCGGATTGCCAGCGAGATCATGGACCTGGGCGATACCCTCATCGAGCGAGCCGGCCTTGAGACTGCACTGCCGTCGGCTCGCCTGACGGGTGAACGCGGTCGTACCGTCAACCAACTGAAAATGTTTGCAGCTGCTGCCCGTGACGGAGCGTGGGTTGATGCCCGGATTGAGCGGGCACTGCCCGACCGACAGCCCCTGCCGCGTGCCGACCTGCGGCGGCTGAAGCGACCGATCGGGCCGGTGGCGGTCTTTGGCAGCAGTAATTTTCCACTGGCCTTTTCGGTGGCCGGCGGTGACACTGCCAGCGCGCTTTGTACCGGCAACCCAGTTGTGGTGAAGGCCCACCGAGCACACCCCGGCACCTCAGAACTGGTGGCCGAGGCGATTCAGCGGGCCGTTGAGGCCTGTGGCCTGCCTGCCGGCACCTTCTCAATGCTGCATGGGGTCGGCAGTGAGATCGGGATTGCGCTGGTGAAGCACCCGGCCACTCGGGCCGTTGGCTTTACTGGTTCACAGGCCGCCGGCCGGGCCTTGTGCGATGCCGCTGCTGCCCGGCCCGACCCGATTCCAGTCTTTGCCGAGATGAGCAGTCTCAATCCGGTTTTTCTGCTACCGAATGCACTCGCTGACCGGGCCGCCGCGATTGCTCAGGGCTTTGTGGGCTCGATGACCCTGGGTGTCGGCCAGTTCTGCACCAAGCCGGGACTGGTCTTTGCCGCAGTGGGGCCGAAACTGGATCGGTTCAAGGCCGCCGTGGCTGAAGCGATCATGGCTGTCGCTCCAGCCTCAATGCTGACTGCTGAGATTCGGGATGCCTTTGAGCAGGGCCGTGATGGTGTGACCAGCCAGCCCGGCACGCAGGTGTTGGCCCACGCTTTCACCGCCGCTGACAGCACCCGCACCGAGGCGGCGGGTCTGAACATCTACGACCTGTCGCGCGAGCTGCGCGGCGACGACTTCTCCCTGCCGAGCGGCACCGTCGCCAGCGGGGACCGGCGGCTGCTCCTGCGGACGCTGGCGCGGCACGAGAGCCAGGACTCGCTGCGCGCGCGGCCGGTGGCCCGCAACCGCAGCCTCGGCGAGCTCGCCGAGATCGGCTTGCAGCG
>CAZKSP010000034.1:0-15706 GCA_964555385.1 uncultured Chitinophagaceae bacterium | reverse complement strand
ACCAGCTGCCTCTGCGGCAGCAAAGCGGGCAGCGATTGCGTCATGTCCCTCGATGTCCTGCCAGGCCATTGCCGTGAGTCCTATCGGTCAGCTTCAGGCTTTCATTGTCTCTATCCGCGGTTAGCCGTCCACGCCTGGGCCGACCAACTCTGGAAAAGCGGCTTGAATCGCCACTACAATCTGCTGGCTGACAGAGGCCTGATCGGCGGTGGCGTCGACGACCACGGCCCTATCACGATCGGCCTCACAGCGATAACCCTCCCGCAGCCGCTGCCGATAGTCCCGACCCCTGGCTTCCAGCCGATCAAGTGGCCGGTTGAGTCGGCGGGCGACCGTCTCAAGGTCGACATCAAGCAGCAGCGTCAGATCGGGCTGCAGGCCACCGGTGGCCAAACCACCGACACCCCGAACCTGATTCGGATCGAGACCACCTGCATGCCCTTGATAGACGATGTTGCTCATCAGAAAGCGGTCCGAAACCACCCAGCTTCCAGCCTCAAGAGCCGGTACGACGATCTCGCGAACCAACTGGGACCGAGCTGCCATATAGAGGAACATCTCAGCTTCAGCGGTCATCTGCAGATCGTGCCGGTGCAGCAGGATTTCACGAATCGCATCCCCCACCGATGTTGAGCCGGGGTCACGACAGGTGACGACCTGGTGGCCACGGTCAGTCAGCCAGCCAGCAACCACTGCCACCTGCGAGGACTTTCCTGATCCATCCATGCCTTCAAGTACGATGAGCTTTCCCCGACTCATGATCGCCCTCCGATCAGGCTGCGGAGGCCAAGCGGATCGGTCGGATCGAGCCCGACAACCTGCTGACAGACCTGCCCGGCCATTCCCCGCCGACCCAGGTCGAGGAGACAGTGCACCAGCCCCTTGGCAGCCTCATGGAACGGCCGATTACCCGCCAGCCGATAGGGCAACGGCCCTGAACTGCCAGCCGCCGCGAGGGCCCGGGTGCAGAGTTCAACGGCCCGCCCAAAATGGCCACGGGCAAGCCTGGGGTCCTCGGCCTCCAAAGCCAGCAGTCCCAGTTGCACGTGGGCCTCGAGAAAATCAGGACACTCCGAGAGCAGCCAAACGAGTTCCTCGTGGGCAATTTCGGTTTCTCCCCCCGCGATCATCGCTTCGACCTCACTGATATCATCAAGTCGCTCCCGGCCACACCGTGGCTGCTGAATCTCCCAACAGGGGCCGTCAGGCAGATCGTGGCAGATCAGCCTCAAGCTGTCACGGCGGCGCGGCTTCGGCATAGACGGATGCACCTGCGAACGAAAGGGTAGTGGCCACCAGCGGCCCGCTTTTCAATGCTGGTTGGAACCGACACTGGACAGGATTGCAAGTGGCATCAGACACCAACAGGACCAACCGGCCTCAGCCGCGGCAGAAAGCCTTCGGCGAACTGCCCTGGAACGCCGCCACGATTACCAGACCGTTGCTGGCCTGGTACCGCCGGGCGGGTCGAGATCTGCCCTGGCGACGGTCACGTGACCCATACCACATCTGGATAAGCGAGGTCATGCTGCAGCAGACCCAGGTTGAGAGAGTCCGAGATTATTTTCAGAGATTTCTGACGCGGTTTCCCACCGTGGAAGATTTAGCCGCTGCCGCCGAACCCGACGTACTCAGGGCCTGGGAAGGCCTGGGCTACTACCGTCGGGCCCGCCAACTGCACGCTGCCGCCGGCCAGTTGGTGAGCCGGCACGGAGGTGTTTTTCCGCAGACTGCCGACGAACTGCGGCAGCTTCCGGGAATTGGCCGCTACACCGCTGCAGCTATCGCCTCGATTGCCTTCAATCAGCCTGAGCCAATCATCGAGGCCAACTCGCGGCGAGTGCTTGCCCGGCTGGCTGGCTATGACCAGCCACTGGCCCGACCTCGAGACGAGGAGCCGCTTTGGCAAGTCGCTGCCGCCATGCTCCCCCAACGATCAGCCGGCCGATTCAATCAAGCACTCATGGATTTCGGGGCCATCATCTGTACCGCGGCCCAGCCGCGGTGCAGCGTCTGCCCCTTGGCCGGTGCCTGCGTTGCCAAGCAGCAGCAACGGGTCGCCGAGATTCCTCACCTGCCAGCCCCACGAACAATTCGCCAGCTGAAGGAGACGGCATTCGTCCTGCGGCAACGCGGCCGGCTACTGGTGGAACAACGGCAGCCAGGAGAGTGGTGGGAGGGACTCTGGGACTTTCCACGGCAGCTGCCGCCCGGCATCGAAATCACGGGCCCTCGTCACCAGGTCGGTGAAGTCAGCTACACGGTCACCCATCACCAAGTCAGCTGCCGCGTCACCCTGAGCGAGGTAGGCTCACGACCTCGGGCAACACGGCATCAGCGTTGGGTGCGGCTGAACGATCTGGCCGCACTCGCAATGACCGCCCCCGGCCGCCGCATCATCCAGCTGATTACTCCACGGTAACGCTCTTGGCAAGATTCCGCGGCTTGTCGACATCACAGCCACGGAAGCAGGCAATGTGATAGGCGAGCAGCTGGAGTGGTATCGAGGCGACAATCGGGTTGAGAAAATCCGGGCAGGCCGGCAGTTCGATGACCTCATCGGCAAGTTCACTGACGCGGTCGTCGCCTTTGCTGACGACAGCAATGACTGGCCCCTTACGGGCCTTGATTTCCTCGAGGTTGAGGATCACCTTCTCGTAGACACCATCCTTTGGAATCAGAAACACAGTCGGCGTGAGCGGATCGACCAGCGCAATCGGGCCGTGTTTCATCTCTGCCGCCGGATAGCCTTCGGCGTGAATGTAGCTGATCTCCTTGAGCTTCAGTGCACCTTCGAGCGCCAGCGGGAAGTTGTACTGCCGACCCAAATAGAGGAACGTGCCGGCATTCCGATATCGTTCGGCAATCCCGCGGACGACCGGTTCGACCGCCAGCGCCTCGCTTACGAGGTCGGGCAGCTTTTCCAAGGCCTCGATATAAGCAAGCCCCTGCTCGAGACTCATGTGACGCAGCCGGCCAAAATAGAGTGCAAGCAAGGCCATCACAACGCACTGACTGGTGAAGGCTTTGGTGCTGGCCACCCCGATTTCAGGACCAGCGTGGAGGTAGATGCCACCGTCAGCCTCGCTGGCAATCGTGCTGCCGACCGTGTTGCAGATCGCCAATGTCGGATGCCCTTTCCGCTTCATCTCGCGGAGAGCCGCGAGCGTATCAGCCGTCTCTCCCGACTGTGTCAGGGCAAAAAGCAAGGTGTTCTTACTGATCGGCGGATTGCGGTACCGCAGTTCGCTGGCGTACTCAACCTCCACGGGCAAGCGGGCGAACTCCTCGATCAGGTACTCGCCCACCATCGCGGCATGCCAGCTGGTGCCGCAGCCGGTCAGCACCACACGGTTGATCGCCTGCAGCTGGGCTGGGGTCAGGTTCAGACCACCAAAGACCGCTGTGGCATTGTCATGATCGAGCCTCCCCCGCATGGCAGCTCGGATAGTCTCGGGCTGCTCGTAAATTTCTTTGAGCATGAAATGGGCGTAATCACCCCGGCCCACATCATTCGCCGCCAGCTCCAGTGGTTGCACCGTGGGCTCAACCCGACCGGCATCACGATGCACAACACGCACCTGTTGCCGGGTGATGGCCGCCACCTCATGGTCAGCCAGATAGACGATGCGGTTGGTGTGACCAGCTAGTGGACTGGCATCGCTGGCAATGAAGTATTCGCCGTCCCCGACGCCGATTACCAGCGGGCTGCCCAGCCTCGCAGCCACCAGCAAGTCGGGCTTGTGGCGGAACAGCACAAGCAGACCGTAGGTACCCCGCAGCTGGCTGACCGCCTGTCGCACGGCGGCAACACAGGGCGAATCATCAATGTCGTCAGTAACCCGTGGGCCCTCAGCCAGAATCTGTTTGAGGCAGCTATCGATCAGGTGGGCGATCACCTCCGAGTCGGTCTCTGACTGAAAGACGTACCCCTCGACCTCAAGCCGGGCCTTTAGGTTGCGGAAATTCTCAACAACACCGTTGTGCACGATGGCGACAGACTGCCCCTGACCGTTTGCACAACCGCCACCGAGATGGGGATGGGCGTTGCCGTCGGTCGGCGCCCCATGAGTGGCCCAGCGGGTATGGCCGATCCCAATCGAACTGTCGGGCAGTCCGCTGGCCAACGTCGCTTCCAGCCGGTCGAGCCGGCCGGCGGCCTTCTGCACCGACACCTCGGCGTCGTGGTCGAGCACGGCGATTCCCGAGGAGTCATAGCCGCGGTACTCAAGACGCTGCAGTCCTTCCAGCACCCGCTCAGCCGCCTGCCGAAATCCGATGTAGCCGACAATTCCACACATGATCCAATCCTCCGGGGGGCTCTTCGGACGGGACTGTAAACGGGAAACACGCTAGCAAGGAAGGCTGATAACCCCATTAAAAAACTTGCTTTTCGCTATGATTCCCGTCTTCAGGGCTGCGTTCTCCTCCCACTTTCAAAAATCCCCATGCCTGCATCCGCCATCATTGCCATCCCAGCCCGGCTGGCCAGCCAGCGACTCCCCAACAAAATGCTGCTGGCCGAGACCGGAAAACCGCTGATCGAACACACCTGGAGCAATGCCACCCGGGCCACCCGGGCAACCGAGGTGGTGGTGGTCACCGATACTGAGGCAATCGCTCATACAGTCACCGGGTTTGGAGGGCACGCGGTGCTCACCTCCCCTGAAGCCAGCAGCGGTACAGCCCGAATTGTCGAAGCCCTGCCCCAACTGCCGGCGGCGGACATTATTGTGAATCTGCAAGGCGACGAGCCCGAGCTACCACCAGACGCGATCGACATGGCCATCAGCCTGCTCGACCGTTGCCCGGTTGCGGGCGTAGCGACCCTCGTCACACCACTGCGAAGTGAAACAGCCCTGCATGATTCGTCCGTCGTCAAGGCTCTTCTGACCCCATGGCGCGAGTCAGCCCAAACTCCTCGACACGCAGTCGACGCAGGACCGTCAGCCTGGCGAGCAATCACCTTCAGTCGAGCTCCTGTTCCGGCCGCCCGCGACTGGAACCCCAATTTACTCAGGGCCACCCCGCCCTTGTTCTGGCAGCACATCGGCGTCTACGCCTACCGCCGAAACCTGCTTGAACGGTGGAATACGCTGCCGGCATCAAGGCTTGCCGACCTTGAGAGCCTTGAACAACTCAGGCTGGTTGAGGCCGCTATCCCGATCGTGGCAGCTGCCATCACAGATGCCGCCGTCGGTATCGACACACCCGCCGACTACGCCGCATTCGTGCAGCGAATGCAGGGCTGACCGGACCCGTCAGTCAAATGGCCTGCGGGGCTTTTCCGGTGCGGCTGGCGGCTGCTGGTCAGAGGTTTCGGCAGCGGCCGCATTCGCGTTCGAGGCACCAAGGCCGGGCAGCTCAGCCTCGGTCATTTCCTGCCGCTCTCGCCACGGCTTTTCGTCGCGGTAGCTCTGCAATTCTTGGTTGAGCTGATCGTCAATACCGCCGGTTCCACCGTCGACGTCTACCGCCTTCTGGCTCATCTCGCGTGCCTTTGCGAAGTTCCCTGTCTCGGCATATGCAGCCGCCAGAGTGCTGATGATGTGGGCTGCCTTCCATTCGGTCTCCTCACAGGCCTTGGTCGCCAGCTCAATCGCCCGCTTGCCATCTCGTAGGTTGTCAACGGGTGAGGTGGCAAGCAGCCAAGCCAGATTGTTGAGCACGCCTGAGTCATCTGGCTCGAGTGTGAGGGCAGCCTCGAGATCCTTCAGGGCCTCGGCGTGCTTTCCGATCGAGATCAGAGCATCACTGCGACCCCGTCGGCTGAGGAATTGGCTGTCATCAAGACCCAACGCCTTGCCAAACCAGGGAATCGCTGCCCGTGGCTGCTTGGCTGCCAGATGCAGCATGCCGAGCTGCCCCAGAACGAGCGGGTCCTGCTGTGATCGGTTCGCCAAGGTAGTGAAGTCACGGATGGCTGCAGCAAAGTTGCCGGCGTCGGCCGCCATCAACCCTCGCAGTTCGAGCGCAGCCGGATTGTCGGGCTGAGCTGCTAGCACCTTGGCCAGATCGGCCGCGGCCGCCTCGCTGTTGCCTGCTTGCTGTTGAATACGAGCCCGCAGTACAAGCGGAACAGCATTCTCCGGGGCCATCTCAACCGCTTTATCAAGGTCGGCAATCGCCTCGGGCTGCTCCCCCTGCATGGCGAGCACCCTGGCCCGTTGCAACAGCGGACCCGCGGCACCGGGGGCAATGGCAATCGCCCTATCGAAAGACTCACGGGCCTTCTCCAGTCGAACTTCATCCTCCAGGCCATTGTCCATCATGTAGGCCATGCCGAGCGCCTCATGCAGTCCCGCCTCTTCTGGATTTTGTTCGATCGCAACCTGCAGATCCTCACGGGCAGGACCGAAGTCGTTCTGCAGCAAAAGAAAGAGCCCACGAGTCTGGCGAATATCGGCATCAGCGGGAGCGATCTCCACCGCTTTGTCATAGTCGGCTTTGCGGGCTACCGGGTCATCGGCAAGATTGCCCCGCACCAGATACGCCTCCGCCAACTGCAACCGCTCGGCTTGGCCCGGAGCAAGCAGTTTGATTGCCTTGTTCGCGGCTAGAACCGCCGCCTTTTGGTTGCCGCCCGGCAGGGCCTGCAGGCGGGCGATCATCAGATGGGCGGTACCAAGATCCGGTGACCGTCTGACTGCTTCGCTGAGATCCCGCATCGCGAAAGTCCGCATCCGCGGCCACTCGGGGTTGGGCTTCGGACCGTCAAAAATCGCGTCGACCAGCATGCCGGCCCGATCGATTAACGTGCCGACCAGCAGGCTGTCTGCAAAGGCCTCAGACTCTTTTGCCAGCCCTTTCCTAAGGGCGCGGCGGCAGAGGTCGACCACCCGCTCAAAGTCCTCAAGGCTGCGGGCGGACAATTTCTGTTCAATGGCAGCATCGAGATCGGCCTGGCCGGCAGGTTCCGTTGTGGCCTCACTTGCCCCAGTCGCCTCAGCCTCTGCCACAGCCGGCTCAACTGCCTGGGCGATGCTGCTTCGGCCGGCGGTAAATACCCCTGGCCCGACTCCTGCAATTAGCAACAGATGAACAATCAGCTTGAGGCGGTGACTAGCAGGAAACATCGACGCCATCGGCGACCTCCTGAACAAGAGGGGGAGCAAGCAGAACCTCGTGAACTTCACAGTGGCTTCTCAAGCCTCTGAAAGAATCATATCAGAGCAGTTCGGATCGAACCGAGCCCAACTTAACCGCACCCCGAAAGTCCGCTCTCAGAGCGGCGCCGGAAGATCCCGGCGGCTAAATACGACACCGCCGATGCAATAGCCCAGCAGACCAATGCCAATCAGCACGCCGTCATAGACCGCCAACCGCTGCCAAGCCTCCCAGCCTCCAGCCACCAGCCGCTGCGGCTCGTAGGCATTGAAAACAGACAGGTAGCCCACCCAGGCAAAGCTGGCACTCAGTCGGCCAACCAGTTTTGCCAGTAGCGAGAAGATATAGAAGCCGCAGAGGATTCCGATCGTCCGCCAGCGATAGCTGTCACAGGCCGATACTCCGGCCGCCAGACCTCCCATGCAGACCATCAAACCGAAAACGTTGGTGGCAGCGGGTAGAAACAGCAATGGGTCAACGCGGCCCGACCAGGGGCCGAATCTAACGGCTGTGTAGACCGCTCCATAGAGCACGCCGCAAAGGCAGGCAGCGCCGACTGTGGTGGCGACCGCCTGCGTGACATAGACCGCTCGCCGCCTGACGGGCTGGGCAAGCAGCATTTCCATGGTACCCCGTTCAAGCTGTCCTGAGACTGCATCGCTGCCGCGGGTCACCCCCCAGACCGTCGCCGCCAGCACAACCACCGGGTCGACAAAGGCAAGCGCGACCCGGCCAACATGGGTGGCAACCTCAGCAAAGGGCACCCCGGAAAGCTTCTGCCAGTCCTCGGGAATGGCTCGCAGCAGGATGTCCTGAAAGGCGTTCATCTCGATCTGGGCTGAGAGCCCGAGATAGATCCAGGGAAACGCCGCCCAGAGCATGGCAAAAGCAGTGCCAAGAAGAGCTTGATCTCCCCAGGTCTTCTTCCAGATTGCGGTACTCCACATAACAGAGACCTCTCGTTGGCTGCGGAAAAAGCCTTTGATGACCTTTTCCTCTTTGGGGATTCCTAGGCTGGCTGCAAAGATGATGCGTCAGGCTGCTTGGGGAGGGCCGATCCATTCCCCCCGCTCTCGCGATGGTAGTGGTCGTAGATCGTGGCCAGCCCCACCGGCTCAATCCGCAATTCACCCAGGGGAAGGCTCGCCAGCCAGCCCAGCAAATCGGTCAGCGATTCAGCCACTTCGAACTCGACGCAACCATCTGCCGTCTGGCTGATGCGGACACTGTCAGCCAATCCCTTGGGCAACGCACTCAAGGGGCCTCTGAGCCGGGCCGTGATGCGATGGCGGCGTCGGAGATGGGCAATTGACTGTTCATGGACCAACAGACCGCCCCGCAGAATTACTACGCGGTCACAGGTGTCTTCAATTTCAGAGAGCACATGTGAGGAAAATATGACAGTCCGACCCGCTCGTCGGGCTTCACGGACCAGATCGAGCACCTCACCTCGGGCAGTGGGATCAAGGTTTGCAGTTGGTTCGTCAAGAATCAGCAGCGGGCAGTCAATCGCTAACACCATCGCAAGAGCCAATTTCTGCCGCATGCCGGTACTCATACGGGCGACCTGCCGGCGGGAATCGAGCATCAACCGGTCCGCGACCCGCTGGGCGCGCTGGCGGCAGTAGTCAGCCCGCATCCCAGTAAAGAAGTCGAGTACTTGAGAACCTCGCATCCGCCGAAACAGCCGAGCTTCTCCCGGCAGATAGGCCGTGTTTCGTCGTACCGCGAGCGACTCGCTGCGGCTATCAAACCCGGCGATGCGGGCGGTACCTGATGTCGGTTGAATGAAGCCGAGCAGCAGACGCAGAAGGGTGGTCTTGCCGGCACCGTTGGGACCGAGAAGCCCAAACACCTCACCCTTAGGTACAGCGAAGGAACAATCGGTGAGTGCCTGAAAGTCACCGTACGACTTGGTCAGGTTTTCGGTGGTGACGAGCATCTGGCGCTGGCTCCAATTTGTGGCAGCCGGCTTGGGGAAACGGCAACGGATTCATCAAATCATTTCAGCAAATGATAGCCGGCCAGTGCAAAGCCGATGACCGCAACCAGCCGGCGAATCGCTCGGGGCGAGCAACGTCGGGCCAATCGTCCGCCAGCCAGCCCTCCGGCTACCGCTGCGACGGCCATCACCGCAGCCTCAGGCCAGGCGACCTCCGTCCAGCCAAACAGGCTGCCGAAGGCGAAGATCACGGTGGCAGCAGCATTGATTACCATCCCAAGAACGTTCTTCACCCCATTGAGCAGGTGAATGTCGCCAAGCTCCAGACTCCCAAGCCCAGCCAGCATCAGGATGCCGATGCCAGCTCCGAAATAGCCGCCATAGACCGCCACCGCAAACTGCAGTCCGGCGGCTAGCAGCAGGAGCTTGCGACTCGGCCGATCTGATTGGGCGGCAACTCCGGGCTGCTGCCTGCCCAGCCAGGCGGAGAGTCGTGGCTGCAGCGCAAACAGGGCAGCTGCCAGCAGGATGAGCCAGGGAACGAGCTGTTCAAACAACGCTGGCGGCAGCACCATGATCAGGGCGGTACCCAGCAGGCTACCCAGGAGGCTTGGAAGCAGGAGCCAGACTGCCCAGGGAGGCTGATCTCGCCGCTCATGCCGGTACTCCCAGGCTGCCGCCAATGCCCCTGGCCAAAGGCCGATCTTACTGGTGACATTGGCGATCACCAGTTGAGAGGGCCCTGCCGGCAGGATGGCGGCAAGGACAGGGAACGTGAGAATGGTTCCACCGCCGGCAACTGAGTTGATCGCCGAAGCAAACGCGGTAACCACCGCGAGAAAAAGGAAGGAGGCCAGTGGCGATCCGGCACTGCCAAGCCCCAGCCACTCGGTTTCCATCTACTCCGCTCCCTCCGTTCGACCTGCCGCCCCTACAAACCGGCTGGCTCGGTAGTCAGGTCTGGCCGGACTGCCCGCTCAGGCAACAGCCCGCAGTCAATCAGCGTATAGCCCGCCCAGAAAAAGGGGTGGGAGGCATCGGCTGGCACCTTGTCGCGGGTCAACTGCAGCCGAGGCTCAAGCAGGAAATCGGGCTGTTCAGCCGTCACCAACTGCACTGCCCGCCGCCAACTCATGGCCGCCGATGCTAGGCCTTCATTTTCCTGCTGCCGCCGATCCCGCAAGAACTCAATGCCGAGGTCAAGGCCGACACGACCGCCCACGTTCCAGCGGCTGAGCACCGCCGTCTCAGCGCCAGCAGCGGCAAGATCCATGGCTGCTTGGAAGAGGTCGTCGCCTGGCCTGCCGGCTACCTTGCCGGATCCACCCCCAAACTGCGTTGGCAGCCCGGTCAACAAAACACAACGGGCTCCTTTCGCCGGCGGTAAAAGCCAGTCGGCCAGTGACATCCCCGGCCGGCCGGCAACAGCGGGAACGAGCGGCCTGCCAACGTCACCCGGACGCGGGGCTAGATCGTCAAAAATCGCAACCGTATCAACAAGTGATGCAGCCAGCGACACCGGCAGCTTGGCAGCGGTGGGACTGAGGCAAACCGCGTTGTCGACGGCCGTTGCAAATCGTTCGAGCGATCCGACCGCCCGCCCAGCCGGATCACTGCGGTGCGAGAGACTGTTGTAGACAGCTATGAGAGGCCGTTCTGGTGGCGGTCGCCGATCTCCCACGACGAGGCTTCGGGTGGGACAGTAGCGAACCTGGCAGACATCATGCAGCCGCAGTTGCTGTGCGCCCTTTTCTGGCTGTCCGACCGGCAGCAACTCAAAAGGGAGATACCAGAGCAGCCCATCCGGAACGATCACGAGTTCATCGAACTCGTCGTGCCGCGCTAACGACACGCCGGAGTTGGCAAAGAGTACCTCAACGAGTTGGGCCAGCTGGGCCTGCCAGCCGGTCGCCTCAAGCCGATCACTCGGAACAGGCTTGAGCGGATGGTACTGGCAGAATGATTTGGCCAGTTCTGCCATGGCTCTGCGAACCACCAACGGCTCTTTGACCTGCCAGACGGCTGCCTGCTTCGATGCTTCCAGGCATCCGTAAAGCCCGGCATCTGTCCAGACGAACGAAAGCAACCGCTGCCGACTGGTGAGGCGTTCACGAATGACAGGAGTGGAAAGCAGTGGCGGAAATTCGAGGGGGATCAGGTCACGGCTGGCGGCGAGTTGGTCGATGTGGCCCCGCAGTCTCGCAGCCGCCTCGGCATATTGCTTCCATTGATCAGGGTCACCCGGCAGCTGGGGCTCAGCTGCCGGAACGGGTTGGCCAATCTGCCCCTCCAGGCCCCGTCGCAGTGGCCCTCGAAGCTGATCCAGTTCCGCCACGACAGCAGCCAGTTCAGGCCGGCGTGCCAGCAGTTCTTTTCGCTGCACTTGGCTCTCGTCACTCGCAGTTGGAGAAGCCAACAATCGCAGCACCGCATCGCGACGGCCACCAAGGTCACGAATGGCAAGCCATTGGCTCCGCCGCATTGCCTCGGCCGCATCCAGCCAGGACTCATCACCCCGACTGTTGGTCATCCAGATATTGCGGGCGGCCCATAATCTTGCCGCGAAAGCCGCCGATCTGTCGGTCGACATCACCGCCAGCGCCTCCAGTGGAGTCGTTCGCACGAACCCTGACTCAGGGTCGGCAAGCAGGCTGGCAAGCAGCTGGTCAACCTCCCGGTCGGAGAACCCTGACTGACCAGCTGCCACTGCCTCGGTTAACACCTGTGTCTGAAACAACCGCGGTGATCGTCCGCGGGCCAGAGCGAGTGCCCGCGAAAGCTCGCTGTCGCCAAACAGACGATTACCACCCGCATAGGCAATCAAGGCAGACGCGTACGCTGCCTGGCTTCCACACCAGCCCTGCCCGAGTCCGCCCTGTAGAAGCCTGCGGTCTATTTCAGCCAGAAAACGAGCTGCCGATTGCCGGTCTCCCGCCTCGGCGGCTGCCACTGCCAACAGCAGCCGCAGCCGAGTCGCGAGACTTGGCAGACCATCATTTGCCCAAGTAGCCGCTGCGACCACAGTTGGCGGCAGCTTCTCACCACCGGCTAATTGGGCAGCCACCGCCCAGCGAAAGGCCTCTTCAAGACAGCGGGCATCGGACTGCACTGCGGCGGCAAAGGCGGCAGCTTCGCAGAGCTTTGCCGCCTCGTTCCACTTGCCGGCAGCCAGTTCGATTCGTCCAATAACGAGGAGCCCCCAGGGCGTGAGGGGGTGATCGAACTGGCCTTCCAGCAGCAGGCCCCGATTGAGCAGTGGCAGTGCCTGCTCACTGCGGCCCTGCGACCAGAAGGCGATCCCCAAGCAGATGTCGATCCAGGCCTGAGAGAAGTGGTTGGGCGGTGCCGGCCGACGCTGGAGCCAGTCAACTGCCGCTTCAAGTGAGCGGCCAGACTTCGCCAAGGCTCCCAACAGTTCGCCCCGACGATAGAGGCTGATTGCCAGCGACCGCATGATTTCGTGAGGCCGCAGCGGATAATCGACCGGAGCTGCCAGCACACCCCCGCCTTGCATCACAGCCTCGGCATCGGCCGTCCCGACCCGTATCGACATTCGTTCTGGTAGTGCCGCCGGAAGGCTTGCCCGTGTTGGCCTGTCCCAGAGCTGGGGCTGCTGCCGTTGCCTCGGCTGAAGCGGTCGATCCGGAAAGCGGATATCGAGCAGCCAGTCACCCAGTGAGACGGTCAGGAGAATTGCTTCGTCGTAGCGTTCCACTGCGGCCCGAAACTGACCCAGTTCATACTGACACTCACCGATCATTGCTGCAGCGGCAGCGGAGTCGATCCACCGCCGAGTGCCAAGCTTCATTGCTCCCTGGAATTCAGCCTCAGCCAATTCAAGGGCTTCGGTGAGGTTACCCACCGCTAACGCGACCTGCGTGAGGTCATAGGCCTTTCCGGGAACAGTTCTGCCCCCGGCTGGTGATAGCGATAACAGCCCACCGATCTGGCCAAGTCCAACTTGGGCCGAGAGGGCAGCCAACAGCAACGATATGGCAAGGCAAGCGTGGCGGATCACTGAGAAGACCCTTGACGGCGGAACTGCGAGGACAGACTGGCAAACCTGTCGCCCCGCCATCCCATGACCATACCCCTAGAGGACCGCCAAGGGCAAAGATGAGATCTCGGCGCGGCGCTGGGCAAGCTGGAGGAACCGGGCGGGGAAGATTCTGACGAAAAATCGAATTGCCAAAAGTTTGTCGATCGTGCGGGCCGATACCAGAGCAACGTCCCTCGGAGAATTCCACCATGCACCGCGTTTCGGCAAGACCGATGACTTCCCTCAAGTTGTGGAATCTGAGGAAAAATCGACGTCCGTCCACGAGCGAAGAAGTCCGCCCCGAGCGTCCTCCGAGACTCACTCGAGGCCTCGTCATCGTGGCTGCTGTCACTGCTGGCATCTCGCTGACCGGATGCCAGGTCGACGTTGGGGGCCAAACCCTTCCCAGCGGCTATTACCTGCAGGACGACATCCAATATTTCCCGGCCGGGCCCGAATTCAAGCTTTCGAAAGAAGCGGCGGCCCAGAAGGAATTTCGGGACGAGCAGGCTGGCAACGACCCGGCCTGCACCAGTTGCCGCTGAGCATTTGATTGCTCGCCGCCTGAGCCTCTTGCAGACCCTCCACAATTTTGTATGATTTCGTGGGAATAAAGCCCACACAAATCATTCAAGAGCTTAATCTGTGGGTTTTATGCCAAATGAGGCTTCAGAATGGTGTCTTGTGGCCGGCTTCCCACTCATGTTCACGTGTCCCTGGAAAGCCGCCGGGATTGCTTCTTGCAACCGACGCTCCGAGTAACCAGCGGCAATGGCAGCAACCACCGATCTTCTGCTCGGCGAATTCCAGCGGACGCTGGACGATCGGTACCGGCTTGGCTTACCTCTGGAGCTCCTCGAACCGCTAACAGCTGCCGGCCAGGAGCTGGTTCTGGCGAAAGAGCGGTCGGGGTGCCTGTCGCTCTGGACGGCGGCCACTTGGAAGCCTCGGCTCGATGCGGCTGTCGATGTGCTGCGAAGCAAGCTTGTGGCGGGCAGCCTCGCACAGCGAATCAATCAAGTGCAGGACCTCGGTCGGCTGCTCTCGACCCGTCAACGGACAGTCACCCTGGCAGGTCGTGGTCGCCTCGTGATTCCCGAGGGCTTTCGGGAGTTTCTTGGGGTGGAGCCAGGCGGCGAGTTGCTGGTGGTTGGGGCGGCCGTTTGCGTGGAACTTTGGAACCCGGTTGCCTGGAGCGATTTCATTACAGCCGAGATGCCGGCCTTCCGGCAGCGAATCGACGAACTCACAGCCTGATACTGCCCCGGCACAACTGGAGCGGACATCAGGCTTTTCATTTTTTGGCCATGCCCGGATGAGAGGAACGAGTTGACCTGTCTCGGAATCATCTGACAGGCATACGAATCAGCCACGGAACGGGCCCCAATCAGCACGGATGCTGCCGCGGGACCTCCTCCGGGCATGGCCTTCAAGCTTTCCGGAAAGTACCGATGACTGTGTCTCGGGCTTCCCGGAGTTCCGTTTCGATCAGCGGATTATCAAAAGCCGCAAGCCTGGGGCGCCTGTTATCGCTAAGCCCGGGCTTGCAGCGTTGATGGCCGGAGTAAACGTCAAGCGAGGGGGCGTGGGCACCCCAGAGCGGCGGAGGCCCGATTCCACGCCACTTTTCTCGCGTTTGCTTGCATTTTCGCAAACGAAACGAACTCTCCTATTTTCGCCCCCGTAATGAATGACCGGTTGACAGCAAGGCGTCGACCGAAATCTTGCAATCGTTGCTGAAGCCTGTTCTTGTGGGAAATGGGCAGGGCGCGAAAGGCCGGTGACAGTTTTCCGGACCCAACGCCAGAAATTTGACGTTCCGTTTTCGGGAGGTGTCGCCGCAACTACGAAGGAAGTCATCATGACGACTTGGACGTTGCGTTCCCTGTTTGGGATGGGCGGTGACAAAGGCTCAAAAGTTTCTCAGCGACTGCGTCAACAGCGGGATCGACGCTGGCGAAAGCGGCGGGTAGCCCGCGACAAGTTCGCGGCCGAAACACTCGAGCAGCGGGCTATGATGGCGGTTGTTGCACCGGCCTACGAAGTCACGCAGGACTGGGGTAGCGGCTTCGAAGCCGGCATCGAACTGCAGAATCTCGACACCGAGGCAGTCAACGACTGGACCATCTCTTTCGATTACGCGGCCAATATCAGCTCAATCTGGAATGCCGCCATCGTTGCCCATGATGGTGACCGCTATACGATCGAAAATGCTGGCTGGAACGCCGACCTGGCAGCGGGCCAGACCGTTGCCTTTGGCTTCATCGGCGCCGGTGATTCCAGCGCACCGACAAACTTCTTGATCAACGGCGAGCCGATCGACGGGCTGCCTAGCCAGCCTGCACCAGTCGCTCCAGAACCGGTTGAACCAGCGCCAAGTGATCCAGACTTGGTCGATCCTGCGCCGAGTGATCCCCCCGCCACAACCGGCACATTGGCGGCAAGCTTCAGCGTGGTCAGTGACTGGGGGAGCGGCTTTACTGGCGAGGTGACAGTGGGCAATGGCAGTAACGCCACGCTCGAGGGCTGGAGCGTCTCGTTTGACTTCGCTGGTGAAATCAATTCGCTCTGGAATGGTGAAATTCTCAGCCGCAACGGCTCGACCTACACCGTCCGCG
>CAZKSP010000033.1:0-15928 GCA_964555385.1 uncultured Chitinophagaceae bacterium | reverse complement strand
GTCTCGACTGTGATGTTGAGAGCCACGTGCGGCTGTCGCAGCTGGTCATCGAACGCTGCAAGCGGATGGCTGAGGCAGGCAAAGACGTCTTCCTGCTGATGGATTCGATTACCCGGATGGCCCGGGCCTTCAATAAATGGGTCGGCAACACCGGCCGGACCATGTCGGGTGGTGTCGATATTAAAGCCCTCGACATTCCCAAGAAACTTTTCGCCACCGCCCGGGTGTTCGAGGAGGGGGGCTCGCTGACGATTGTGGCGACAGCCCTTGTCGATACCGGCAGCCGGATGGACGAACTGATTTTTCAGGAGTTCAAGGGCACCGGCAACATGGAACTGGTGCTTGACCGGAAGCTGGCTGACCGCCGCGTCTGGCCAGCGATTGACATCTCACAGTCCGGCACCCGTCGCGAGGAGAAGCTGCTCGATCCCGACACGCTGCATGCGGTGAACATGCTGCGGCGGACACTCTCGAGCATGCACCATGTCGATGCGATGGAGCAACTGACAAAGCAGTTGGCCAAGTTCAAGAGTAACCGTGAGTTCATCGCGCTGATCGCCAGTTCGAGGGCCAATGACTGACCGGCGGTCGAAAGCAAGGGGTTGGCCTTCGGGTGATGCCCCAAAGCCGGTACACGGTTCGGGTTTTTGACACCCCTCTAATTGGCTTCGTATACTCTGCGTCCAGCGGCGGGAAAAACGACGCTGATTATCTTCGGCTGCTGCAATGAGCCGACCTTTTCTGGAGATTCATTCATGACGCCCTACGCTTCGCTGGCCGACGACATGTACGTCAATGTCAACCTGGCCACGGAGATGGATTTACCGGGGCAGCGGGAAACGATCCTGCACTTCTTTGAATGCATCCAGAAGAAGTACCCCTCAATGCGGAAGTTCCACGCCCGTGACCGGCGGGACTTCGTGCTTGAGGAAGACAAAGAGCAGGGACGGTACCGTTGGGTTGCAGTCGAGCCGCGGCGGCTGTGTTCCGGGCAGGTGAATCCTGGCACCATTGATGAGGCACTTGACCAGCACCGGCTGCTGCTTGACCTGGCTCCGGCACTCCTGTCGGTCAGCCCGCTCGACTGCGAGGCACTCGATGTGTTGTTTGGCTTTGACTTCGCCTTTCGCGGCAACCACAACGCACTCCTTGCCGAGGCGCTCGGCCCGGGCCCAGCGTTTGAAGGCGTCGGCGACATCCCTGGTAGCCGGGTTATCAACTTCGAGCCAACCTTGACGATTGCTGTCGATGAGGACTGCCGCACCCAGGTGCGAGTCAGTACGGAAACCCGCACCAACGCCTTTCAGGTACGCACCGGAGAGTTCGTTGAGGAACAACTGAGCGTCTACGTCACCGCCCGTCAGTACGGCAGCCTTGAACCTGGAGTCACCTACGTGGACGCCATCGATCGGCTGGCACAATTGGCCCAGGATGTGATCGACAGCTGTGTGGTCGAGCAGATTCTGCGGCCATTGGCCCGTACGATCTCGCTGAAGTGACCTTATTTTTCTTTCGGCTCAGTCATTCGCTGCTTTTTCTTTTGGCCGCGTTTTTTCTCGGCTGATCCCTTTCCGCCCCCGCCCTTTGGCTGACGGTTGGTATCGTCGCCACGGCCCCGCGGTCGCTCGGCTGTCGGATTGAAATCAGGATTGTCGCCCCGAGGAAGTGCGGCCTGTGTCTTCTCCTGCCAGGACGTGAGCGTCCGGAAAAGACCGGCTGCCATTTCAGGAAACTGTTGCGCAAGGTTCCGGCTCTCACTGGGATCATTGGCGAGGTCGTACAATTCCACGTGGCCACCGTCCTCAAAGAATTGCAGCAGTTTGAGCCCGCCTTCTCTGACCATACTCGCCGGCGGCGACCGACCGACGTAGCAGGGAAAGTGCCAGAAGAGTTGCCGCGTCGGCAGTTTTTTAGCGGCTTGCATAACTGGCATCAGGCTTACCCCATCAAGCCTGTGGCCTGCCGGAGGGGGCAGGTTCGCCAAGTCAAGGAGCGTTGGGTAAAGGTCGATGCTGGCAGTGGGCATCAGGCTCCGACGGCCAGGCTGGACGATCCCCGCGCCGGCCATGACCAGCGGAACGCGAAGACCACCCTCGTAGAGTTCCCCCTTGCCGCCGCGTAGTGGTGGTGTGTACTGCCGCGTTCCGCCGTTGTCCGAGGTGAAAAGCACGAGGGTGTCGTCGCTGAGGCCAAGCCGCTGGAGCGTGTCGAGGAGCCGGCCAACGTTCTGGTCGACCGCCTCGACCGTGGCGGCATAGGCGGGATCATTACGGTCGTCATCGCTGGCGGCCTGCTTTTGAATGTATTTTTTGAGCAGGTCGCCCTTCGGTTCAAACGGTGCATGAACGGCATGGTCCGGGAGATAAACGAAGAAGGGCCGGTTTTTGTTGTCCGTGATGAACTCCAGGGCTGCAGTTGTGAGCCGATCACTCAGGTAGCTGCCATCGGCGGCAAAGTAGGCGTCCTTGGCAAAGCCGAGTGTTTCTGGGAACACAACGGTGTCGAACCCCTGGCCTCCCGGCGTCACCGGTCCGGTGCGTCCTCGGCCGAGGTTCCACATGCCGAAGAAACCGGTGGTGTAGCCGCCTGCCCGAAGTGCTTCAGCCAGCGTCAGGGTGTCCGGAGCGAGTTCGGCCCTGCTTTCGGCGGCGAGCAGTTTGTGCCACGGTGATCCGGGGGGCTGTCGGGGATCGACAACCGTGTAGATACCGTGACGGGGCGGATACTGTCCCGACATCAGGCAGGCCCGCGTCGGGGCGCAGTTCGGGGCGCTGGCATAGGCCTGGTCGAAGACGAGGCCGTTGAGGGCAAGCCGATCGAGATTGGGAGTTTCGATGAACTGGTTGCCCATGAAGCCAACATCCCGCCAGCCGAGGTCGTCAATGAAAAAAAGGACGATGTTCGGCGGCCGTGGGGCAGCCCATGTCACCGCCGGCACGCAGGCTGCGGCAAGAGTTCCCACAAAGAGGATGACGGCTCTGGTGGTAGTCAGAGCATGCTGAAGAGGTGTCATCGCTGAGTCTTCCTTTCAACTGTCAGATCGAGTGTTCCGGTAGCGAGGGTGATCGGTCCAATTGTGTTGAGCAGCTCTGTCCGGGTCGGGCCAGCGGTGGGGAAAGCGGGAACATCGCTGAGTGCAAAGACGGTGACGTGATACGTCTTGAGCCCGGGGCCTTGTGAACAGGGAGGATCATAGGCCCGCTGGCCACGATCATTCCGCCCGAGGCGGGGCCCGTCGCTCGTGGCTGTCGGCAACCGGACGGCCTGCGGTAGAGATGTCGCCGTCGGTGGGATGTTGGTGACGACCCAGTACGACTTCTCTTGATCGGGCGCAACATGCCAGAGACTCAATGCGAGAGACCGCGTGCCGCTGGGTACCTTGCTCCAGGCGATAGCAGGCGAAACGCCGTCACCATCGCAGGTGCAGGCCGTCACGAGTTGTCCTGAAGCGGTTACGGATTGGCTGGTGACGGTCAGGGCTCCGGCACCGGTCGCGGGGCTCGCCCTGCTGCCAGCCTGAGTCCTTGCAGCCGGGGTGCCGAGCCGCTTTTCGGTGGTCGGTCTTTTGCCTGCCCGTTTCTGTTTTTGTGGCGGACGTTTTCGGGGACGGTCCTCGGGAGGGCCGCGATCAGGAGGTGATCCGTTGCGGGCTGCTGGCGGTGGGCGATGGGTCTCGGTGCGGTGGGTGCCGTCAGGATCATTGAAATTGAATGTGATGCTGCCGTCAGCTCCCCGCCGGTAGGCGACAGTCCCGGCTCTTCCGGCGATTTCGTAGGTAAGTTCGGCCTGGTTCTGCCCATCGGATGTGTAGTCGGTAATGGTTGCACCCCGGAGAGGCGGCAGGGCGGGACGAATTGGCCGGGCCCGTGGTTGCGGGTCAACCTGGCCGTCCCGCTCGACTACCTCGCCATGAAATCCACCATTCAGATAGGGGTACTGCTTGGTGGCATGGTAGTGGTAGCGACCGTCGGGGCCGGTGTGCCCATTGCAGGTATCGAGTTTTCGAACCGGTGAACCATCGGGCTCTTCGTAGCCGTAAATCGGATAGCCGTCGAGGGCGTAAGCGATCGGCAGATTTTTTCCGACGGTCTCCTGAAGGTGGACTGGTGCAATGTGATAGTGATAGTCATCTGCTCGACCGCAATGACCTCCGAAAGTGTCGAGCTCGCCAATCAGGAAGGCGTCTTCTCCTCGATTGTTGAGGGGATTGAAGATTGGTATGCCATTGACCGCGACGGCGATGGCTCCCCGTAGAAAGGCTCCCTTGGTCGTTCGTGGCTCGCGGGCAGGGACAGGATGGATCGGAATCTGCCAGGCATTTGCACCAGTGTAAGGCTGCGGGAGTGGCACCTGCTGCTGCCAGGCGGTGATGCCAATCATCAGCGGATGCTGTGGGATGCCGTTTGACTCAATGGAAAAATAGCGATCATCCGATCGGGTCTGGATCTGGCCGCGGGCCACGAAGGCCGCGCATGCCTCGGCAATTGCTGCCGCCGGACTATCCGCCGCTGGGCGAGCGGTACCAGGCCCC
The DNA here is from genome assembly GCA_964555385.1 of uncultured Chitinophagaceae bacterium. GTDB lineage: Bacteria > Planctomycetota > Planctomycetia > Pirellulales > UBA1268 > UBA1268. The sequence goes on along the minus strand of CAZKSP010000033.1, from coordinate 11,397 downwards.
GGGGGCCGCCGGCCTGCCTGTGCCAGCATCACTGGGGCAGTTGCGTCACCTGACGGTGCTGCAGGTGAGTGACTGCGGTGTCCTCCTGGGTGCGGCAGGCAGAGGCCGGCATGGAGCAGCCAGAGCATGATGGGCAGAGTGATCTGACAGGCGTGTCGCATTCGTGGTATTCCCAAGAAGGTGTTTCGCTGTTTCGCAGGTGCCGGCTCAGCTGGCTTAACGCTTGGTTTTTTTGGGCTTCTTGCTCCCCTTCAGCATTGTCTTGCTGCCCCCTCGTTTTCCGCCCTTCTTCGACTGGGAAGATGCAGGAAGGGCTGGGTCGTACTCGGGATTTGGCTGCGGCATGTCAGCCTTGATCGCAACCAGGTAGGTCTCAAGTTTTTGCTTGAGCTCTGCGGCTTGTTGGGGGCGGCTCTCAGCAAGATTGTTTGACTCAGCCAGATCCTTTCTCAAATCGTAGAGTTCGACGTGGGGGTTCTCATAAAAACCGATGAGCTTCATTCCGTCGGCCACGATTGCTGATTGGGGGCCCTCGGAACTCTGGTAGTGCGGGAAGTGAAAATAAAGTTCTGCCCGAGGCCGCAGGATCGTGGCGGTTCCGCTGCTGCTGATGGTGCTGGCAAGGCTGCCGCCTTCAATGCCGGCAGGCAGACTGCGTGACGGGAGCCCCGCCCATTCGCAGAATGTCGGCAGCAGGTCATAGCCGACGACCGGATGGTGGCACCATGATCCAGCCTTGATTTCCGGGCCCCGGATGATCAGCGGTACGCGAATACCTCCTTCCCAAAGTCCGCCCTTCCCACCGCGTAGCGGTCCTCGCTTGCCGCCATTTCCGCCATTGTCTGACATGAAGACGACGTAGGTGTTCTCGCGGAGTCCCAGCCTGTCGACCGCATCAAGGACCCGGCCGACACCGGTGTCGAGGTCCTCGCTGATTGCGGCAACTGAAATCCGCTTGTCGTTCTCGCCAGCGAGCCGTTGTCGGTATTTGGCAAGAGTTGCCGCCAGGGCATTCTGTGAGGCGTGCAGGGCATTCCAAGACAACTGGATGAAGAAGGGTTTGCCTGCCTTCTGACTGGCCGCCATGAATGCCGCCGTCCGGTCAGCCATGCCAAAAATGTCAACCGGATTGGGGTCGGTGAAGCCGAAGGCGTGTTCGTTGCCGGTGTCGCCGTCATGTGCATCGTAGCCATGTTTTCCCGGGCCACCGCCGCCGATGTGCCATTTGCCGAAGTGGGCGGTCGCATAGCCGGCGGTCTGCAGGAGTTCGCCGATTGTCAGCTCGGCATCAGCAATGCTTCTCGTGCCACGGGGTTCAATCAGTTGACGACCGGCTTCGGGTGGAGCTGCCTTGGTCCAGTGCACCTGCGCCGGGCTCTTGCCGGTCTGGAGACTGATGCGGGTGGGAGAGCAGACCGGCGCCGGGGCGTAGGCAGCGGAGAATCGCATGCCCTCAGCCGCGAGTTGGGATAGTCTTGGTGTGTCAATGGTCGTCGAGCGGCTGGTTGGCACCTGTGGGTGCATTGCCACCGAAAGGCCGTTCCAGGCCTGATCGTCGGAGAGCATGAAGATAATGTTTGGCTGTGCGGCAGAAACGTCGACAAGAGGCGGACATGCCAGCAGGCAGGCAGTGAAAAGAAGAATGCGCATGGCAGGCTTTCTGGGTGTGTGACGGGGATTACCGTGGTTTGCGTCGAGGGTTGGCGGGCCTGGGCTTTCGGCCTCCGGCCGCCTGGTCGGGAATCTGGTCATTGAGTCCGGTGAAGTCGGTTCTGGTGCGGCCATCGGGTGGCATCTGAATCTGGCGGCGGAACAGCACGGTATTGTCGAGCAGCAGATTGTCTGACCAGATGAAACGGGCTGCTGTGAAATCGTGGTCATAAAACGGCTGCTTGGGCTGGACCTGTTCGATCGTGTACTCGGTCGCCTGAGGCCAGGCCCGGTCGTCAAAGTCGCGGGTGTTCCAGCCTGGCGGTGGTTGCTGGGATCGAACCCTTGGGGTCTGCACGTTTCCGTCGATGGGGCCGTGATCGAGAACGAGCACCTTCCAGCGACTGTCGGTCACCGTGCCATCAGAAAATCTGAGAATAAAACCGCCATCACCGATCTGCGTGTTGGCGTATTCCATGCCGGTGGCAGGGTCGGCGTTGTCTTTGGCCATCACCGCAATCGTCATTGGGTAGGCAGGGAGGAGATCGACTGCGACAACGTTGTGTGGCAGAAAGGCAATTGAATCAACAGCCACGAGCTCACCATTGACGAACAGAGAAAACCAGTTGTCTGCATAAACAGTCGCACGAATGGTGTCCTCAAGACGGGGTTTTCGCAGCGCCCTCTCAGCCGCCCAGGTGTGATTGAAGCTGATGGAGATCACGACAAGCAGCACAAAACTGATCCGGGCGCGATTCTCAAGAACAGGCCGATTCATATTGCGTTACTCCTCAACAATGGTGCGTTCGGGCGAGTGGTGGAACGAATGGCTGAAGAAGCTGTCGTCGTAGGAGTTTGTCGAGACCAGATCCATTCGGAGGTCGAGCCGCTCTGGGCCGTAAGGCATCTCGGTAAATCGCAAGGACTCGATCTGCCCGGTGGCCTCTTCATAGTCAATTTCAATCCGCCGGGGCCCGCGAAATCTTGGCCGCTTTTCAGCAATCAGCCGGCGGTGCGTTGGCGTTGGTCCATTCTCAAGCCGCAAAACATAGGCCGCTCGCAGTTGTTCCAAGCCTTCTGCGAGCGTCGTCAAGGGCATGTCATGCTCGTGGCCGGGGAGATCATGGTTGAAATGATCGGGCCTGGCACTCACACGGACCGGCCCCTCGGGGGCGACTGCCCAACTGGAATTGCCATCACTCCCAGTGATGAACCGTTCACCCGCCGTGGTTGTCCGCACCAGCACAAACCGTTCGTGGCTGGCATGAACGGTCGCATCATTCAGTGGTGGCTTGGGAGGGCGGCTTTTCCAGTCAGGCGTGCGATCGAAAAAACGCTGCCGTGGCGGCCGGTTGCGGGATTCAACGGTAATCAGGTAGCAGCTTCCGGGGAGGCGGGCCTGCGCGGCAATCAGGTGGTCGAGTTGCAGGACGGCTGCTGAGACCGAACGGCTTTCGAAGCCGATCCCGCTTGCGAACAGCAGGATGGCCGCTGCGGTGGCCGCAACCATTGCGGTGGCCCATCGGACGGCGCGGGGCCGAAGCCCTGGCCAGTCAGTTGCTGCCGATGGTGCTGGTTGCGGAGGTTCTTCAGTGATGAGGAGCATCCGTAACCGATCGTGCAGCATGACGTCGGCGGCGAACTGCTGGGCGTTTTCCGGTGCGGCCTGCAGCCAGTCGGCCAGTTGCTGCTCCTCAGCAGGGCTGAGCATGCCGTCGAGATATCCATCGATGATCGGCTGGATTGAGGTATTCATGGCTGGGGCTCCGGTAGGGCAGCCTTCGCTTCGATGCAGTCGCGGAGCCGTTCTCGAATCCGCTGGAGAGCCTTGGCGACCGAGTTTGGCCGCATGCCCAGCCGCGTGGCGATCGCCGCCGGCTTGAGCCCCTCCGTGTACCGGAGGCCGCAGATCATGCGACCGCGTCCATCAAGCCGCCGCAGACACTCACGGAGATGGTCGAGCGGTTGGGGACTCTGTTCGACAACCCGTTCGAACGCCACCGCCAGTTGTCCCGTCAGTTCGTCATCAAAAACGAGAGGTTCCTTGAGATGCTGCCGGTAATGGCGGCGAACCTTATTCCTCGCGATACCAAGTGCCCAGCCGATGAATGGTCGGGAGGGATCGTAACGTGATGCTGACTCCAGGACGGCGACGGCAACATCCTGCAAGATGTCGTCCCGAGTGGAGAAGTCACGAACCAATGCCGTCAAAAATGACGAAACAACTGGCTGCGCGAGGGCCCACTGTCGCATTACCTGCTCTGTTTGGGCGTTCACCGTTCCCCCTGAGCCAATGGTTGTTATGGAGGGATTCTTCAGGAATTTCCAGGAGTCGCTCCTGTCACCGTTCTTTTCCCAACAGGCTTAAAACGTGACAAAAATTTTGATCGGTTCAGGCCATGTTTGGTGCAGCCATGAAAAACCGGCGAAAATTTTCTGGCGAGTAAAAGCACCGGTAGGAAGAGCGATTTTCCGGAATAGCTGCCTGGCTATCTTGCCCGTTGCGGGCCGGCAGGGTCTATTTTGGGCATGATTCGTTCTGTTGAACCCGCTGATTCTGCCGAGTCTCGCTCAAAGCAGGTCTATGAGGTGACCACGCCCGGGCGGCTGCACTTCGGCATGCTCTCATTTGGGCAGCCCTATGGGCGTTCCTTTGGCGGCCTCGGAGCGATGATTGCCGGCTGTGGCGTGCGGGTGCGGCTGCGGCGGGCGAGCAGCTTTTCGGCGGTCAGCCATGTCGGCGAGCGAGCCATTGGCGTGGCCCAGCGGTGCGCGGCTGCCTGGGGCCTTGACGAGCACTCCTGCTGTGCGATCCAGGTGATGGAGATCCCCCGGCAGCACATCGGCTTAGGCACGGGCACCCAACTGGCATTGGCGATCGCCGCCGGCATGCAGCGGCTCTACGTCGAGGGCTCTGCTCGGCTTGAGCAAACCTACACCGCGAATGATGCCGCCGCCCTGGCCCAGGCGGCCGGTCGCGGCCTGCGGTCGAGTGTCGGGGTGTACGGCTTTGGGGCCGGCGGCATGATTCTGGAGGCGGGAAAAATTCAGGGTGAGGCGATCGCCCCGCTTGTATCCCGGGCGGCCCTGCCGGAGGCCTGGCGGGTGGTGCTCTTCGTGCAGCGGGAGGCTGAGGGGCTGCATGGCGATGCTGAGCGAACGGCCTTCGCGGGGCTTGAGCAGGTGCCGCTGGAACTCACCGCCGAGCTCACAAGGCTGGCTGTAATGGAAATTCTGCCGGCAGCCATCGCCGCCCGATTCATCGACTTTGCCGCTGCCCTGACGGCCTATGGCAAACTGGCCGGCAAGCCATTTGAACGGGCCTCGTCGCGGCTGCCCTATGCCGAGGCGACCGGGCAGCTCTTTGAGTGGCTCGATCTGCAAGGCGTGCAGGGCTATGCCCAAAGCAGCTGGGGGCCGGCCGTCGTGGCTGTTTGCGAGTCACAACTGGTGGCTGAATCGTTGGTGGCGGCAGCCGATGCGGCCGGCTTATCAAAGCAGTACGAGATCAGCATCGCGAGCTTTGACGATCGCGGCGCGGTGCTGCGGGATGTCAGCGACGAGCCGGCACCTGCCTGAGATGCGCTGCCGGGTCAACTGCGTGCGTCCGGGTCAGCCGACGGGCAGGCCATAGTCGGCCAGCAGGCGGTGTAGCCGGGCGGCTGGCTCGGCGGCCAGGGGTACCAGCGGCAGTCGAACCTCACCGGTGTCGCGCCCCACCATCTTCAGGGCTGCCTTGATCGGGATCGGGTTGCTGGCCAGCCCCAGCAGTTCACGGCCGAGGCTGAAGAGTTTTGTATGCAGCCGCTGGGCTTCAGCCAGATTGCCGGCATCAAAGGCGTCGATGAGTGCCTTCATGTCAGCCGGCACCAGATTGCCCACCACCGAAACTACCCCCCGACCACCGACGGCCAGCAGTGGCAGCGTCATGCTATCGTCTCCCGAAAGGACCGTCAGGTCAGTTCCGGCAAGTACCTGTGAGGCCTGATCCATCGATCCGGTCGCCTCCTTGACCATTGCGATGCCGGGTAGTTCAGCGAGTTTGAGAATCGTCTCAGGCTCGATGTTGCGGCCGGTGCGGCCAGGAATGTTGTAGATGCAGATTGGGATGGACACTGCTTCGGCGAGGGCCTTGAAGTGCTCGTAGAGCCCCTCCTGCGTTGGCCGGTTGTAGTAGGGGCCAACAACCAGTGCTGCATCAGCGCCCGCTGTCTCAGCGTACTTCGTCAGCCGAATTGCCTCTGCGGTTGAGTTGCTGCCGGTGCCCGGCATCACCAAGATGTTGCCTGCTGCTGCCTGAATGCTTTCGGCAATCACCCGCTCGTGTTCGTCGTGCGAGAGGGTGGGAGACTCGCCGGTGGTGCCGACTGGACAGATTGCCGTCACCCCCGCCGCGACCTGGAAGCCGATCTGCTCGTGTAACCGCGGCACATCGACAGCACCGTCACGAAACGGCGTTACGATGGCGACAGAGAGACCGGCAAAGCGTTCGGCACGGGTGGGCATCGGGCATCCTTCAGGCGGCGGGCTGAGTGGCCAGACCGGCATCAGCCAGCTCGGCAGTTACTCAAACATCTAAATATTGAGAATACGGCTTTCCTCAAAGGCTCGCAAAGGGTGCCCAGAAAGCCGGTGAGTTGTGGCAGCGGTTTTGTGGTGCTGTGAGAGCAGGGTAGGCTCCCACGCAGCCATGACTGCCCAGCACGACCAAGCCGAGGAACCTGACTCGAACAGACTGGGAGGATCCGCCCGTTTTGTACCGGCGGCCCAAGAGGCAGCTGGCAGGCTGCTCGCCGCTGGGCTGGGCCGCAGCGGGTTTTGCAAATCGACGCCGCGACTGGGGGTGATTCTGGGAACCGGACTGGGGGGACTGATTGAACGGCTTGAGGGCGAGCAGTCAGTGCCCAGCAGTCAGCTTGGTTGGCTGCCGCGGGCTACAGCCCTGGGCCATGCCGGCCGGGTTGCTTGGGGCCGCTGCGACGGCTGCTGCATTGTGATGTTGCAGGGCCGGGTCCACAGCTACGAGGGGCACTCAGCGGAACAACTGACCCGCGGAGTCGATCTGCTGGCGGCGGTTGGGGTTGACCGACTGCTGATCACCAACGCTGCCGGTGGAATTGCCAACGGCCTCTCCGTCGGGGAGATCGTCGTGCTGGAGGATCATGTCGACCTCGTGCGGGGCGACTGGCAGGCTCCAGCTGCAATGCGTCATGGTTCGCTGGCATGGTATGACGAGGCCCATTCCCACGCTGCAGTCATTGCCGCCGGCCGGGTAGGAGCCCTGTGCCGTCGCGGCGTCTATGCCTACGTGCTGGGGCCCAGCTATGAGACCCGGTCTGAATATCGAATGCTCCGCCGCTTTGGAGTCGATGTGGTGGGGATGTCGACGGTGCCAGAAGTGGTTGCGGCCCGCCACCGGGGAATGCAGGTAGTGGCAGCGTCGGTCGTCACCAACATCGCCCGGCCTGACAGTGCTCAGAATGACAGCACAGTCGATGGTGAAGAGGTCTGCCAAGCTGCCGCCACGGCAGCGGATGGCGTATGGGCGATCGTCCGCCAGTTACTGCGCTAACGCATGCTGGTGTTGCTCGGGGTGGGCGAACGAACCGCTCGGGGGTGCCCGCCCCTTCGCTCGACACACTGGTGGCAGCCGGAAGCGGGAGCGACCGGACCGGCGGCCCAATCAGTTTCGCTCGAGCACTTCCAGATCGACGTCGAACACTCGCACCCCAGCCCAGGTTTCAGCGTTGGCGGCAATGAACTGCAGGTGCCGCTCGGAGGTCTGGTAGGTGTCATGGGCTTCATGCGAATCGAAGATGATCTCGAGGGCGACGTCGAAGGCCCGGTCGTTGACCTGCCGGTCGTAGTCGGCCAGTCGGCCGACTGAAAATGAGACGCAGCCGGGATGGCCGGTGAGATGTTCACGGCAGGAGGCGACAAGCCGGTTGACAGTCTCGGCCGAACGGTCTTTCAGCGTGAAGTAGACAGCATGAGAAAGCATGGAGCGATCTTTCCATCGTAGAGGGAAACGGAGACAACAAGCAGCTGGTTCAGCCTTCCGTGGCTGAGGGGCCCGATTCGGCACTGCGGGGAACTGCCGGGCCAATCACCTGCTCAACTTCGTTGTCATCGAGCATTTCGCGCGACTCCAATTCGTTTGAGAGGGTATCGAGCTTGTCGCGATTCTCACGCAGCAGGTCCATCGCCCGGTCGGCTGCAGCGCCGAGGATGCGGGTCACCTCCTCGTCAACGACCTGGGCGGTGTGTTCACTAAAGTCGCGTTGCTCATAGACATCGCGACCGAGGAACGGATGCTCGTTCGAGGTCTGGCAGGAGAGCGGGCCCACCCGTTCGCTCATGCCCCAGTTCGAAACCATCTTGCGGGCCAACCGAGTCGCCTGCATCAGATCATTTTCTGCGCCTGCCGAGAACTCACCAAAGACGAGCTTCTCAGCAGCCCGCCCTGCCAGGATGAAGGCCAGCCGGTTAGCCAGATCTGACTCACCAATGTTCATCCGATCCTCTTCAGGCACCAGTTGCGTTACACCAAGGGCACGGCCGCGGGGGATGATCGTTACCTTGTGCAACTTGTCGACTCCTGGCAACAGCCAAGCGGCCAAGGCATGGCCCGCCTCGTGATAGGCCGTCATTTTTTTCTCGCGGCCGGCGAGCACCTCTTCACGCTTTGGACCCATCAGAATTTTGTCACGGGCATGGTCGAAGTCCGAGGCATCGACCTTGTCCTTGTTTTGGCGGGTCGCCCAGAGGGCCGCTTCGTTGACGAGATTGCGGATGTCAGCGCCGGTCAGGCCAACCGTGCCGTCGGCCTGACGTTCCAGGTCAACGTCATCAGCCAGCGGAACATTCTTGGTATGCACCTTGAACAGGGCGATCCGCGCCTTCTGGTTCGGCCGGTCGACCGTCACGTGCCGGTCGAATCGGCCGGGACGCAACAGGGCGGGATCGAGCACGTCCGGCCTGTTCGTGGCGGCCAGCACGATCACCGACTCGGTGGGGCTAAAGCCGTCCATTTCGCTGAGAATCTGGTTGAGGGTCTGCTCGCGTTCGTCGTGCCCACCGCCAAGGCCCGCCCCGCGGACACGGCCGACGGCATCAATTTCGTCGATGAACAAAATTGCCGGGGCTGCGTCTTTGGCAGTCTTGAACAGGTCCCGCACCCGCGAGGCCCCAACGCCGACGAACATCTGGATGAACTCACTGCCCGAGATCGAGAAAAACGGTACCCCTGCCTCGCCGGCTGTGGCCCGGGCGAGTAAGGTCTTGCCCGTACCAGGAGGGCCCATCAGCAGCACCCCCTTGGGCACCCGGCCGCCGAGTCGCTGGAACTTCTTGGGATCCTTGAGGAACTCGACGATCTCCTTCAGGTCCTCCTTCACGCCCTCCAAACCAGCGACATCGGCAAAGGTGGCCTGCTTGTCGTCGGGTGAGAATCGTTTGGCAGGTGACTTGGTAAAGCTGCCAAGAAAGCCCGAGCCGCCCATCGGGTCGCGGGCCCGGCGAAGCGATACCCAGAACGCGGCCATCAGCAGCAGGGGCACCAACAGATAGATGCCCAGCAAAACCCCAGTGCCATCAGTCGGCTGCCGGACGGTTGTGCGGACGTTGTGCGCAAGCAGCAATGTGTCGAGGCCGTCCCCTACCAGGTAACGGGACACCTCGACCGCGAACACGCTCGACTGCTCCCCTCCCGGTATCCGCTCTGCTGCAGGCGGTTTCTTGAAGCTACCCCGGATGGTATCGCCCACGATTTCGACGCTGCCGACGTTGTCGGCTTCGACCTCGCGGATGAACTGGTCATAGCTGATCGCCAAAGGGACGCTGGTCTGGCCGCGAAAAAAAACGGTGACAAACGCGATCCCGAGCAGCACCAGCAGAACGACCGCCGGCCCTCCGAAGGGTTTGCCGAACAGCTGCGGGCCGGCGTTGGGGGGCGTGGGGCGTTTGGCCGGTCCCGGCGTCGGCACGGTGTTCATCAGGCAGTGGTCCTCTCGGAAAGTTCCAGTATCAGCGTTGGGAAACGAAATCACGCCGCCCGCAATTGTTTGTGGCACGCTCTCGTAGTTTAGCAGGCTATAACCAGAACGGTATCGCCTGGGTTTACGTAATAGTGTTTGGGTGAGTTGTATCTATCGAAGCTCTCTTCCCAAGCTGACGTGCCGATCAGGTAGGACTGTATGAGAATACGGTTTCCTCCTTCTTTCGTGGCTCCAACGCCGAGATTGCATTTGAACTGCCAAGGCATGTCTCGAATATCGGTGCTAAGTGCGGGGATAAGAAGAATTAACCACGCTTTCCTGCCGGTTACCAAGTATATATTTCAGAGAAGTGCTCCTCGTATCGACAAAATTCAGCAACGTCTCAGCAATATGTAACCTTCAATAAGGGCCAACGCATCGGGTCCCGCTCTGAAATTGCGATTCTCTCGTGATCGGACCGAGCCAACCCCCATCAACGATGGTTGACGTCAGAAAAGTTGTCCTGAATGCCCGAAGAGTCCGGTTGGCGGTGAACGGTTTCTGATCTGTGATGCCTCGTCCAGTGCCAGATGTTTGAGTATTTTCTCAATGACCTCTGGATCCGGGATGCAAGCGATGACCTTCACCTTGCCGCCGCACTTCTCACACTTCTCTATTTCTATGCGGAACGCCGCCCGGTTAAGACCCGCTTCAATCTCTGAGCCCATCCGAACGCGGCCCGGTCTCGAATAGGCTTTGTTCTTAGGGAATTTTGAAACCTGCTCCGATTCGTCTTCTGACTTTCCTGCTACAACATGCCCTCCCAACTTGCTCCGCGGGGAGAACACGCCATGAAAACGGGTGAGGTTCACCCTGGGCTTCGTGCGCGGCCGGCCAGGCCAACGCGGCCAGACGACCCATAAACTCCATGGGGCTGAGGACAACGTGAGAGGTTCCATCATCGTAGGGAGTTTTTAAAGCAACAATCACGTTGCCATTACTGGCCAACGATAACCGTTGTTCAGCGATGGCAGGGCGCGTGATATACCTGCATAGACGCTCAAGCTTCTTTCGCTGATTGGATTTACAGGCTACGCCCGCATGCAACGAAAAGCCGGCTTGCTTGCTGACCAGTTCGCTCGACTTCGCTCTGTTGTCGCTGGTTGGTACAGACTGTAAGGTCAGGGCTTTCTTACCCTGATTCGATCCAAAGGCTGCGGCAGGCCGACCGCTGACATGGGTTTGTTTGTATAAGCAAAAAAGTGAAGCGTACTAACGATTAGGCTCTACCTCAAAAAACCATCCTCCGAAAGCATCTGAAATGGTGCTTTTGACCTGACACTTGGTCCTGACCCCTGAGATGCTACCCCATAAACTCTTACAGGGATTTGACGCTGTTATCACGCTCCTTGTTCTTGGCTTTCTTGGCCGCTTTTTTTTCCTTCTGCGTCAGTAATGCCGGCTTTTTGGATTCCTTGTTACTCTTACGTTCCTTACTCATCGTGACATCCGCATGCGAGTAGGTTTATTCCTCAGGGGCTCGCATACCTTTGAGGAATTTAAAAAGATCACTGTCAGTTGACAGAATCATGGTGGTGCTTTTACCTATAATCTCAGGATAGGCAGCCATTGTACGGGTGAACTCGTAGAACTCCGCGGCCTCAGGTGATTGGTTGTATGCACGGGCATAAATTTCAGTGGCCTTGGCATCTGCAAGGCCCCGTATTTCTTCTACCTCACGGTAGGCTTCGGATTGGATTTTGTTGAGTTC
>CAZKSP010000032.1:0-16252 GCA_964555385.1 uncultured Chitinophagaceae bacterium | reverse complement strand
GTTGATCAAGTGCCGCCTGCTGCTGCGGGGAGAGTTGGGGAACTTGCGAGGGGGCGGGCTGCTGTCCTTTGGGCTGCTGGGCGACGCCCACCAGCGGGAAGAGCCCGACCAGAAACAGGGCCCGCCAACTGGTGACGAGCCAAGACGGAGATGAAAACAGGCGGCGGGCGGGGGCTGGGGGCACGATTGGATTCTCCACGGGAACCGCCGGACTCTAGCAATCCTCCAGAATGGTCGCGAGGCCTGTTTGCCCGCCGGAAACCCGGGCTATCAGGCCTTCGCGGCAGCCTCAACGGCGGCCCGCAGTTGCCTGAGTTCACGAGCAAATCCACCGGAGAGAATTGGAAAACGACACCAGGCCTTCGGGTCAAGGCTCTCGTCATCAAGGTGAAACGACGGCGCGTACCGCTCCCGCTTCCACTGGTTCCGGGCCCAAAGCAGAAAGAACCGTTCGGTCCAGTCCGCCAGCTGTTGAGGAGACTGCTGCGGGTAATCGAGTAGCAGTTGCTGCCAAATCTCCACCGGCATCTGCCGATCGCGGATGGCGTACCGCTCAATCCGATCGAGCACCTCATAGGGCATCAAGTCGGTCTCGTCGGTCTGCCCGGCATCGGGCGGCCGCAGCTCGGCCGTCGGCTGTTGGGCTGTGACGGCAGCTACCGCAGAGATTGGCCCGAGGCCATCCGGTCCCTGCCGCTCGAGCCAGACCAGCCACCGCCGCAGGAACGCCTTATCAATTCCAGCAAGTGGCGCAATTCCTCCGGCCGTATCGCCGTCCATGGTGGCATAGCCAACCGCTGCCTCAGAGCGATTGCTTGTCGAGACCAGCAGGGCTCCCAGCAGGTTGGCCAGCATCCAGACACCTGGGGCCCGCGCCCGGGCCTGGATGTTCTGAAGCGCCAGATCATCGCGACTCCATTCAAGCTGGCGACCAATCGCCTGCTCAACCAGCCGCTCGTAGCCCTTTACGAGTGGTTCAACATCGAATGCGTGGAAGTTCGCTCCAACTGCCTCCGCGAGCCCCTCGGCCGCCTGCCGAGTCACCGGACCGGAATGAGCTGTGGCCTGATAGACGCAGGTCAAAAGCCGGGAGACCAGCTGCCTCACAGCCGGTGTGGCAAACTCGCCCGCCGTCTTATCGACAGGGATCTGCCTGACCGAATCATTCGTAACACCGAGCCGTTCGGCAGCAGCGGTGCCGAACTCTTCAACCACCAGAGCGATGCCAATGGCAGCCAGGCAGATGACCGCTGATGAATCGGCCCCACCACTCGCGCTGACAACGAACCCCCTGCTCCGGCTCTTCCGCAGGCTGTCGATTAAGCCAAGGGCAACCGCCCTGGTGAACTCTTCTTCTTTCGCTGCGGCAGCTGTTCCTAGCTGCCGCTCCCAGGTGGACCGACGATCGACTGGCAGTGACGGCGTGGCTGCCGCGACACGGGGCAACACAAAATCGAGTCCAACACAATCATCACCAGCACCAGCCCCACCTTCGCGTAGGAACCGCGACTGAGCCAGCCGAATGGCATCGATGTCGATGAGCCCATCTGTGACGGTCCGGTCACCAAACCCGAAACGGCGGCCGGAGGCAACTAGGCCAGCGGGGGCGGCAATGAGCGTGCCGCCGTCATAAACGACCCGACCTGCTTCGTTACCCAGCAGATTTGCATAGACATAAGCAGCCGCATAAGCCCGCGCGCCCTCCAGCACGAATCTCCGCCTGACGTCCTCTTTCCCGAAGGCGAAATGGCTCGCCGAGGGATTCAGGATCAGATCGACCCCCCGAGCTGCTAGCCGGCCACCAGGCCGATCGGCAGCCCAGGCATCCTCGCAGATCTCAAAACCAATTCGAACCCCACCGCAACTGAACCGCAGATCACCGATTGGCACCTGGCGGTCAGCAATGACGACGACACCGCGACTGCCCGCCGGCCAACGACGAAACCAGCGGGGCTCATAGTGCAGGCCTTCACCAGCCAGATGCTGCTTGGCCACCAGACCAACCAACCGACCGTCAACCAAAACAGCTGTCGCGTCATAGATGCCGCTTTCCCAACGGACCGGCAGGCCGACGGCCAGCACAAGCCCGCAACTGGCAGGCTCAAGCTCCAGCAACACGGTGGCCGCCATGTCGAGAACACCAGCAGCATGGAACGCATCTTCGCAGCCATAGCCGCTGATGCAGAGTTCGGGGCAACAGAGCACGGCAATTTCGCGTTGCCGAGCCTCAACGCAGGCGGCGACGATTCGGTCCCGGTTGCCGTCCCAATCGAGCGGCGTCTGATTGAGGGCTGCTGCCCCCAGGCGAATTCGATCCACAGTGGGCTCACGGCCGTTCGAACGGGGCCTCCTCAAGGTAGGTGTAGCCGCCCAGCCCCTCCTCGTAGAACCGTAGGAAGCGACCGGCCTGTCCATCGCCGATCCGGCCCTCCCGCACCGCCTGCTCGATTGAGGATCGCAGCTGCTTGACCAGGTCGGCCGAGTCAAACTCGACATAGTCGAGCACTTCTCGGACTGTATCGCCCTTGATCACGGCGTCAACGATCACCTCGCCCCGCTCATCGGTGCTGACATGGACCGCATGGGTATCACCGAAAAGGTTGTGGAGGTCTCCCAGAATCTCCTGGTAGGCCCCAATGAGAAACGCACCAAGATAGTAGGGCTCATTCTGCCAAGCGTGCAGCGGTAGCGTTCGCTTGACATCTCGGCGATCAATAAATTGATCGATCTTGCCGTCAGAATCACAGGTGACGTCTCCGAGCACCGCCGACCGAGCAGGCCGCTCAGCAAGCCGGTGGATGGGCATCACCGGAAAAAGCTGCTTAATGGCCCACGAGTCGGGAATCGACTGAAACAGTGAGAAATTACAGAAATAGGTGTCACAGAGCGTAGCGGCAAGGGCATCGATTTCCTCAGGCACAAACTCCAGTTGCCGGGCCAGTTTTGTCACCTTGCGACAGATCGCCCAGTAAAGATTCTCGACCATTGATCGTTGATCGAGCGGCAGATAGCCGGTGGCGAAGAGGTTCATGGCCGTATCGAGTGACTGCTGGGCATCATGGTACGACTCCAGCAGGTTCCGCACATTGACATCACGGTAGGTCTCAAGCAGATCCTGCACCGGCTGCTCAAGCTCTTCGGGCTGTGGTTCGTCGGCACGCTGATCGGTCTGCTCAGAGACCCCCAATACACTGAAGACCAGCATGCTGTGGTAAGCGACCACCGCCCGGCCGCTTTCTGAAATGATTGTAGGGTGGTCGATACCGGCATCGTCACAGACGTTCTGCACATGTGTGACAACGTCATTGGCATATTCCTGCAGACTATAGTTCACACTCGATTCAAAGTTGGTCTGCGAACCGTCGTAATCGACTCCCAGACCACCACCAACATCGAGGTACCGCAGCCCAGCCCCGCGTTTTGCCAATTCAACGTAGACGCGGGCTGCTTCGTTCAGGGCCGCTTTGATATGACGAATGTTGGTGATCTGGCTCCCCTGGTGGTAGTGAAGCAACTGAAAGCAGTCGGCCATGCCTCGGGCGGCCAACAGGTCGAGCCCCCGCATCAATTCGCCGACTGTCAGACCAAACTTGCTGCGGAAGCCACCAGATGCCTGCCACCGGCCGCTCCCGCGAGTGGCCAGTTTCACCCGCATCCCGATCCGGGGTCTGACCCCGAGCCGCTCTGACTGGTCGAGAATCTGCTCAAGTTCCGAGAATCGCTCAACCACCGGCATGATCTGCCGGCCGATCTTCTGGGCGAGCATCGCCATCTCGATGAACTCGGCGTCTTTGAAGCCGTTACAGATGATGGGCGTGTCGTTATCCGCCAGGGCAATAACTGCCAACAGTTCGGGCTTGCTGCCCGCTTCAAGCCCAAATCGGTAGGGCTGGCCGAACCGCAGCACCTCCTCAACAACCTGGCGTTGCTGGTTGACCTTGATCGGATAGACACAGCAGTAGTCGCCGCGGTAGCCACCGTCAGCCATCGCCTTGGCGAACGCGTCATGGATCTCCTGCAGGCGGTGCTGCAAAATCTCGCCGAACCGTAGCAAAATCGGCAGGTCGATTCCCCGCATCTGCAGCCGATCGACCAACTGCTTGAGGTCGATGCTGCGGTCTGCCTGCTTGTTGGGGTGGACCAATAGATTTCCGGCTGGACCTACTGAAAAATACCCCTTCCCCCACCGGCTAACCTCATAGAGGTCAGCCGCGTCCGCCACCGTCCAGGTTTCCACATCGAGATCGACCGCCATCACACACCCGAAAAAACCCTGATTACGATCAGCTTCCACATGCGGCAAAAGTGTAGCGTTGTCGGTCGTCCGCGACAGCGGTCGCGGGGTCAGCCGCTACATTTTTGTCGGGCCGGGCCGATGTCGCCCAGGATCAGGCGACCAATTCAGAGATCACCCGGCCACCATTGGCGATCTTCATTGGCCGGCCATTTTTTGCCCGGTAGCTCGTCTCAAGCGGAATGCCGAGCGCCTGCAAGACGCTGGCCATGAGGTCCTGCGAAGAATAGGGCTCGCTGACAACTTCACGCCCATCAGCACTGGTCTCGCCGACCACCACTCCCCGCCTGAAGCCAGCGCCACCCACTACCACGCTCCAACTGCGGGCCCAGTGGTCACGACCACCATTCCCGTTGATTGTTGGTGTCCGGCTGAACTCTCCCATCCAGATGATAGCGGTATCGTCGAGCAGCCCCCGATCGGCCAGGTCAGCCACCAACGCACTCATCGCCTGGTCGAGTTCCGGCAGCTTTCGATCGGCCAGAGTGGTGAAGATATCGTTGTGGTTGTCCCATCCCCCCAGATTGACCTCAACAAACGGCACCCCAACCTCGACGAGTCGCCGGGCCATCAGGCAGCCGCGGCCAAAGTTGTTCTCGCCGAAACGTTCTCGAACTTCTGCGGGCTCTTGGGCAACCTTGAAGGCATCCAGTTGGCTGCTGGTCATCAGCCGCACCGTCTTTTCCACGACCTTACGATGGTCGCCAGGCAGTGCCCCGCGGTTCTCACCCATGAATCGGTCTTCGACAGCAGCAAGCATTCGCAATCGCTCCGCCAGCCGCTGGGGTTCAATCCCCATATCAAGGTTACGCACTTGGCCGTCGGCATTGACGACAAAAGGATCCCAGGCGGTTCCCAGAAAGCCTGACCCGACGCTTCCTCCACCCACTGAGACGAATGGTGGAATCTCAAGGGCTTCGATCGCATCAGCCATTTCGTGAGCGATGACCGAGCCGTAGCTTGGGTGCTCAACATTCGGGTTCGGCACGAAACCGGTGTGCATGTAGTACCGCCCCCGTTGGTGATCAGCCTCGCGTGTGCTCATTGATCGGACGATGGCAAGATGGTGCATCTGCTGGGCAGTCAGCGGCATGTGCTCACTGATCGCAATCCCGTCGGCCGATGTCGAAATCTGCTTGAACGGCCCCCCGGTCGCCTGCCCCGGCTTGAGATCCCAGATATCCATGGTGCTCGGGCCACCACCCATCCAGAGCAGGATGGCCGACTTGTGCCGCTTCTTCAGATCAGCGGCGTTCGCCAACAACGACCGAGTGAAACAGCTGGCCGGCCCAGCCAACGCCGCCATGCCGGCCAGGTGAGAAAGAAAGTGCCGACGCTGAAGACCGGCGACGGGAAGCTGTTGATTCGGGGGGAAAACCATCGCGTGACTCCTGCCAGTTCAGTGATTGAGAATGAATTCATTGGAATTCAGCAATGCCCACCAGACATCCTGAAGAGCCTCAGCCGCCGCCCCTTTGCGGGCGAGCAGCAGCCGATTAGCCTCCTGTAGCTCGACAGCCGACGGTCGGCGAGCTAATGCGGCCAGGTAGAGGACGTTGATTTTGTCCCGGTTCCGCAACGGGCCGCTGGCCACTTCGTTGAGAAATCCTCCCTGATCAAGATTGGTGGCCGTCTTGGTCAGTTCACCATTGAAAAGCATGAGCACCTGTGGGATCGATCCATTGAAGGTGGTGCTGTCGTCTCCTTCGTCCGTACCGAACGCAATGACGAACTGGGAGAGCCAGCGGTCTCGCTGCCGGGCAGCCTCGGCAGCATCCCCCTGGTCAGCCTGGGTCGCCGTCAGCAGCGACTCATAGAGCTGTTCAGCCTGCATCTGACGCGGATAGAACCGAGCAAATCGGGGCGGTTCACCCAGCTGCGGAGCGTCAGGTTTGTTCCCGGCCTCGATGCGGCTCGACAATGAATAGGGCTTCGACAGCACGATCCATCGCATCAGTGATTTGAGGTCATAGCTGTACTGCTGCAGCCGTTCAGCCAACCCATCCAGCAGCACCGGGTGCGTGGGCCGGTTGTGGTCGCCAAAATCATCAATCGGTTTGGTAAAGCCATAGCCCAAGAAGTGGGCCCACAGCCTGTTGACAATCGCCTTAGGCAGTAAGGGGCTGCTCACCACCAACCGGGCCAACTCCTGGCGACGGTTTGTCCCATACGTCTCACCGTCAGGCAGTTGGCCGGGCAGCAGGCCGCTGCGGGGAATTTCGGTGCCGTCAATAAAGACGGGATAGGCGACTTTGACCAAGCCGTTCCGCAACTCGTAATAAATTTCCGCCTCGCTGGGATTGCCTCCTTGGCCGGCAAAATCCTCGTCAACAAGTTCGACCCAAGCAACCCGGCGACCCCCGTCAAATCGCCGCAGGCCGCGAGCCTGCCGAAAGAAGGCGTTCAGTTCCCAGAACTGGTTCTGCTTGACACCGCTGTTAAAGGGGTGGTTGTGGCACTGGGTACACTGCACTTGAAGTCCCAGAAAGATCTGGGCTGTTTTGGCCGTGGCCTGGATTCCCCCATCGGCAAGCTTGCCGCTAAGGAAATTGGTTGCCCCATTGAATTGTTTGGCTCCTTCCCGATCAGCGTTATCGCCGGTTGCCGTCAGGAGTTCTTCGACAAAACGATCGTACGGAACATTTGCCTTGAACGATTCGCTGAGGTACTGCCGCATCC
Organism: uncultured Chitinophagaceae bacterium; assembly: GCA_964555385.1. Classification (GTDB taxonomy): domain Bacteria; phylum Planctomycetota; class Planctomycetia; order Pirellulales; family UBA1268; genus UBA1268. The sequence continues at coordinate 9,279 of CAZKSP010000032.1, read as the reverse complement.
CATCGCGATCGACCATGCGATTATTTGTGTCGCGGCCAATCAGAACGGTGGTCCAGACGTTAGCCCAGTGCCGAGCGTATTCGGCCGCATAATCATCCCCCAGCAGGCGGTCCACCAACCGCGTTTCCCGGTTTTGCTCCCGGGCTTTCAGATAATCCTCAAGTTCGGCCAGCGTCGGAATCCGGCCGATGAGATCGAGATAGACCCGTCGGCACCATTCGCCATCAGATGCTGCTGCAGCCGGCTTCAGCCCAGAGTCATCCCAGACTGCCTCGATCTGTTCATTGATAAAGGCAATCTGGGGGATAGTTGAATCAGCGGCTGGAGAGACAGCCTGAGAAACCGCGGGAGTTCCCCCAATCCCGCATGCCACCATGCAGAGGATAACCCCGGGCAAACTACGCCTGCCTACACGCAGACATCGCTCCACAATCATGTCGGTTCCCACGCTGTCGTCCTCCGGGACCACCTGTCAATTCTATTGTCGGCCGACACTGGACAGCGGTCAACAAAAACAAACCGGCGGATCTTAGGGGACGACCCCAACCATGCCCAATGCCGGGCAACTCGTCAGGTCGCGGCTGGCTCAACACGTGGGGCAGATCTTTGGGCCGGTGCCATCTCACCGACAAACTCAAGGATTGCCCGCGGCCCGGCATCACCCAGCCGAGGCCGAGCAAGCTTCAAAATTCTCGTATATCCACCGGGGCGGTCGGCAAATCGCGGCGCAATCGTGTCAAAGACCAGCCGTGTGGCCTGCTTATCACCAAGCAGTCGGAGTACCCGCCGTCGGGCCGTGACGGCCGGTGCCATCGCCTGAGCCCACTGCCGCCACTGCTCACTCTGCCGCCACTGCTTCCATTCAGCCGAATCCCGTTCGGCTGAGGTTGCAAGGTTTGCCGCTGCCTGCTGAGCGACAAGACCACGACGAGCGATCGTGATGCATTTCTCAACAAGCGGACGGACTTCCTTCGCCTTTGCGAGGGTAGTGACGATCCGGCCAGGAACCTTTGGTGCCCCCGGCTCACCAGGATCATACTCCCGCTCGGTCAGCATCAAGGCTGAGGCCAAGTTCCGCAGCAAGGCCCGCTGATGAGACGGACTACGGCCGAGAATACGGCCTTTTCGGCGATGACGCATAGTATTACCTCGTCTCAGATTTCAGTCGTTGTATCACTCGTCGCAGAAGCAGCAGGTGCAGCCTCCGCATTGACCACTACAGCCCGGGTAGGACTTCTCAAGCATCGGCCCCAGCCGTTGAGCCGAGTTGCAGACCAAGTTCTGCCAGCACCTGCTTGATTTCCTCAACGGTATTTTCTCCAGCATTCTGCAACGCCAGGATGTCCGCCTCTGTTTTCGCAACAAGATCGGCAACCGTTTCAATTCCTGCGGCGAACAGACAATTCTTGGCCCGGACGTAGTTCTCGAACAGAGGAGCTACCGCCATAGTCAGCTTGCCTTCCAACGGCGCCTCGAGATTGAGGAGCCCCTCGCCACCCGCTCCATGGACGGCACTACCCGGGGAGGTGTAGCCGACAAATGGGTTGAGATGCTTTCGCAAAATCTTAGCCGCCTCGACAAGAGCCATCTCTGGCGTAATCGTGCCGTCGGTCCAGATCTCAAGCGTTAGTTTGTCGTAATTGGTTTTCTGCCCAACTCGGGTCTCTTCGACCTCATATCGCACCCGTGTGACCGGGCTAAAAACGGCATCGACCGGAATGATGCCGATCTCGTGCCCCTCGGGGCTGTGCTCGCTGCTGGGAACATAGCCCCGCCCATTTTCCACAACCATCTCGAGCTCAAATGGAACATCGTCCGTCAGCGTGGCCAGCACGAGATCTTTGTTGACGACCTCAACGGCCTCGTCAGTCAAAATGTCAGCTGCCGTCACCGGCCCCTTGGTGCTCTTCTCGACTCGAACGACCCGCGTCGAATCGCTGTGGTTCTTTACCACCAGGCTTTTGACCGCCAACACGATATCAGTGACATCTTCCAGGACGCCTTTAATCGTCGTGAACTCGTGGAGCGAACCACCGAGTTTCATCTGAGTGACGGCACTGCCCTCAAGGCTTGACAACAGAATCCGCCGCAGGCTGTTGCCAACGGTCGTGCCAAAGCCACGTTCAAAGGGTTCGGCAGTGAATTTGCCATAGGTACCGGTGAGGGTCTTACTATCAGCCTCGACCGAGCCGGGAAGTTCGAGACCACGCCAGCGAATATGCATGGGGTTCTCCTTGGTGACGGGTGTGTTGAAAGGTGACGGGAGCGACCGAGGACGACTACTTCGAACAAAGTTCGATGATCAGATTCGTCTGAACTGGAATCGAGACATCATCGGGAGCCGGAAGACGATCAACCCGGGCTTCTGGGACACCCTCTTCAGACCGGGACACAAAATCGGGCAGATCACGCCGAAATTCAGCAAGAGAAGCGTGCGCCAACTGCAGGCTCTTCGTTCGATTCTTGATGCGGATGAGGTCACCGGCACGAACAAGGTAGCTGGGCACATCGACCCGACGACCATTCACTGTGATGTGCCCGTGGGCCACCATCTGCCGGGCAGCAGCCCGCGAGGCCGCGAAACCAATTCGATGAACCACATTGTCGAGCCGCCGCTCAAGCAGCGACATCAATGTTTCACCTGTATTTCCCGAGCCCTTCTCGGCCCGGTTGAAGTAGGTCCTGAACTGTCGCTCCAGGACGCCATAGTAGTGCTTGACCTTCTGCTTTTCCCGCAACCGGAGGCCATAATCCGTTGGCTTGGGCCGGCGTTTCTGCACCACCCCTGGCGGAGTCGGCCGGCGGTCAAACGCGCACTTCGGGGTATCGCAACGATTCCCCTTCAGAAAAAGTTTCAGCCCATCTCGGCGGCAAAGCCGACAAACCGGCCCAGTGATTCGTCCCATATTCTCTTCCTCAGTCCAACCGACTTCATGCCAATCGGCTGCCCTGCGACAGCCAGTGAATCTTGCTTAGACGCGACGCTTTTTCGGAGGCCGACAGCCGTTGTGCGGCAGCGGCGTGATGTCCTCAATACTTTTGACGTTCATGCCCGCTGCCTGGAGTGCGGTAATGGCACTCTCGCGACCACTTCCTGGCCCCTTCACCCGGACATCAAGGTCTTTCACCCCGAACTTGGCCGCTTTCTCCGCGGCCTGCTGGGCGGCCAATTGGCCAGCGAAGGGGGTTCCCTTCCGGCTACCCTTGAAGCCACAGGTACCGCCACTTGCCCAACAGAGCGTGTCACCCCGGGGGTCAGTGATCGTCACCGTTGTGTTATTGAAGGTTGCATCGATGAACGCGATGCCGGAAGAAACACTCTTCTTTTTCGACTTTGATGTCTTTGCCATTGTTCTCAAACCTTTGATGAAATCTTTTGGCGTCGGCTGCCGGCAGTCGCTGGGTCAGGCTGACCGGAAAACGCTAATTTTTTGACAACACTGCGGTTACCGCAGATCCTTGACACCCTTCTTGCCGGCCACGGTTTTCTTTGGCCCCTTCCGCGTCCGGGCATTGGTGCGTGTCCGCTGCCCTCGAACGGGCAGGCCCCGACGATGCCGAAGCCCACGATAGCAAGCGATGTCTTTCAAGCGAGAAACGCCCTGGGCTACCTGCCGCCGCAGCTGCCCCTCAACGACGTAGTCCTTGTCGAGCAGCGACGCCATTCGGGCCAACTCGTCTTCATGCAGGTCTCGAGCTTGCGACTCCGGGCTGACCCCTGCCTTCAAGCAGAGTTCCCGGGCGATTCGAGGGCCAACACCATACAGGTACTGGAGCGAATAGACGGTTTTTTTATCAGAAGGAATATCAACGCCGAGAAGTCGTGGCATGGTGGGACGATTCCGAGTGAGTATTCAGTTTTCCGCGATTCAAATACCGGCCGACGGGTCAGGTCGTGATCCCATCAAGTGGCCGGTTGCTACCCTACGATGGTGCGAACCGGCCCGGCCAAGGACAGTTCGCCATCTCATTACCGCTATTGTTCGTCAAAACCCTAGCATCGCTCTGGACGGAAACCAGAAACTGCAGGGCAGAGAGCTCAACAATGGCGTAGATTTCCGCGTCTCCCACTAACCTAGCAGTGACCGCAGAAATCGATAGCCCACCAACTGATTCAACCCTGACGCTGCTTGTGACGAGGGTTATCGCACAAAACAAAGACGACACCACGGCGGCGAACAATTTTGCATTTATCGCACACCCGCTTGACGCTTGCCCGAACCTTCATCACACCCGTGACGCCATCGCGTCACACCTCACAGCGTTGGAAAACCAATTGACCTGGACACATTGAAGCCTTGGAGTATAGCGCCGGGGGGGTACCCTTCACAAGTGGCCGACGTTTTTCCCGGACTCATGAGAGAAAATGGCTGAAAACGTCAAAATTCAGGACAGCAGCAGCAACTGCACGCCCCCCCAGGCAGGCTCACCCCCGGGCTGCGGCTAGTCGCCTCGATGACTCGCTGCGTTCGTCATCGGTAGGCGAAGCCGTAAGCACCTGAGGCCCCGCCTCGGTGATGGCCACCGTGTGTTCGAAGTGGGCGCTTGGCTTACCGTCGGCGGTCGACTGGGTCCAGTGGTCGGGTAAGGGCCGAACCCTTTTGGTACCAAGATTGACCATCGGTTCGACTGCGATCACGAGCCCCGGTTCAAGCTCAAAATCGTGCTTTCGCCGGAAGGAAGGAGAGCAGAAATTTGGCACCTGAGGATCCTCGTGCATCTTTTTGCCGATACCATGCCCGACAAAGTTCTCAACAACCGTGAAGCCGAAATCCCGGACATAGGTGGCCATCTCTGCCGCCACGTCGCCCCAGCGGTTCCTCGATGCCATCAATTCAATGGCCAATGCAAGAACCCCGGATGTGCAACTGAGAAGCCTTTGGACCTCATCACTCACCCGACCGACCGGATGCGTGTAAGCCGAGTCTCCACACCAACCATTGACCCGACAACCGGTGTCAATACTGATGATATCACCCTCTCGCAGCACACGGCTTCCTGGTATTCCGTGAACAACTTCGTCATTCACCGAGATACAGCAGACCGCCGGAAACGGTGTCTTTCCCGGAACGCCTTTGAAAAGAGGAGTCGCCTGCTGTTCCTCAAAAAAACGCTCAACAGCAAGGTCAATCTCACCTGTCGTCACCCCAGGCCGTACCATCTCGGCGGCAATCTGGTGGGCTTCCCATACGAGCAGCCCTGCCTTTCGCATTGCCGCGATCTCACGACTCGATTTCAACGTCACCACGTTAACCCGAACTCCTCAGCTACGTTCATCAGATTCCAGTCGCGTCGGCGGAGTCACCAAAATTCGAACGGCGCCACGCATCCAATCAACCAGGCAGTTTTCGAAATTCTCGTTCTACCGTCTTGCACGGCGAAATGCACGGATCGCTCGCCGGACCCGCTCGAAGATGTCATCAGCCGACCCCAGACCGTCGATGCTCACGAGCTTTCCCTGATGTTCATAGTACTCTAACAGGGGTGCCGTCTGCCGCTCGAAACTCTCGATCCGCCGAGCAAAAATTTCCGGATTGTCGTCTTCTCGCTTTCGCGCAAGCATTCGCCGAACCAATTCGTCGCGGGGAACGGCAAGTTCGATGACACCGTCAACACTCATCGCGTGCCGCTCAAGCAGGTCATCAAGCATTTCTGCCTGCGTGATGGTGCGAGGAAAGCCATCGAGTAGACAGCCCTTACGGCAATCGGGTGACTTCAAGCGACGGGTGACGAGCCCCAGGATCAACTGATCGGGCACCAGTTGCCCATGACTCATATAGTCAGCGGCCTCCAACCCCTCCGCCGTGCCCTCTTTGATCGCAGCCCGCAACATCTCCCCAGTCGAAAGATGGGGGACTTCCAACATCTCGACCAACCGCTGGCATTGCGTCCCCTTCCCGGCCCCCGGTGGTCCGATCAGGATAATCCGCATGGGGCAGTCAGGGGGCGAGAGGGTTCAAACGTCACAGCGTGTCGCAAAACGGCACTGCCAGCCTACTTTGGGCATTCCCAGAAACCAATTGAAAAAGCCTACGATGCTGAGCACAAGCCTTCCGCTCGATCACGATTTCTCCAGCAGTCCGCTGTAATTTCGCATCACCAGATGGCTGTCTATTTTCTGGACAAGATCGAACGCGACACTCACGGCGATGAGCAGGCCGGTGCCACCATAGAAACTGGCGATCTGCACAGGAATTCCCAAAGCCCCGCTCACAATTGTCGGAATCACCGCAACGAGCGCCAGAAAACCCGCACCAACGTAGGTAATTCTTTCCATTACCCGCTCAAGATAGTCGGCCGTTCGCTTGCCCGGCCGGTAGCCAGGAATGAACGCTCCAAAATTCTTGAGGTTGTCGGCCATCTCCTTCGGGTTGAAAGTGATTGCCGTCCAGAAATAGCAGAAAAAATAGATCAAAGCGATGTAGCAAATATTGTAGAGGTACGATTGCCCGCGGGTGAAAGAATCGTGCAAACCGGCCAACACGGCGTTCCCCGGATAAGCATTGCTGAGATACTGAAAGAACATCTGCGGGAAAAGCAACAGGGAACTGGCGAAGATGATCGGCATGACACCAGCCTGATTCACCCGCAACGGCAGATATTCACGGGTACCTCCGTAGACCCGGCGGCCACGCACATGCTTCGCGCTTTGAGTCGGAATCCGCCTCTGCCCCTGCGTCATGAAGACGACGCCCGCAACAACACCGACAAACAAAGCAGCCAGCACCAGAATTTTCTCGATCCCCATCTTGCCGCCGCCGCCACCAAGTTCAAGGCTGGTGTCGCCTGCAAGTGAGACGAGTGCACTGGGCATTGCCGCAAGAATGCCGGCCATGATCAACAGACTGATGCCATTGCCGATCCCAAACTCGTCGATCTGCTCACCTAGCCACATCAAAAAAACTGTTCCGGCAGTCATTGTCATCACCGCCACAAACTGCCAACTCAGCGGCAGACTACCGTCAACCAGAAAACTCGATTGGATCAGTGACGCTTCACCAATCTGTGTGTTGGACAGAAAGGCGACATAGGCCCAACTCTGCAGAATGCAGATGCCGACTGTCGCGTAGTGGGTGTACTCATTGATCTTCTTGCGTCCAGCCTCGCCTTCTTTTTGCAGCCGTTCAAGCGGCGGCCAGACCGTGCCAAGCAGCTGAAAAATAATGGACGCCGAAATGTAGGGCATGATGCCCAGACCGAAGATAGTCGCCTGGGAGAGTTGGCTGGCCGAGAAAACGGCAACGGTTTTCAGCAGATCGCTGATCCCCCCCGATTCCTCGGCAAAGGCTCGCATGGCTGCTGGATCGACAATCGGCAAGGGCACTTGCCAGCCGACTCGATAGATTGCAAGCAAGGCCAGCGTCAGCAGAATCTTTTGCCGCAATTCCGGAATCGTGAAGATGATTCTGATTTTTTCAAACACGCCGGTGACTCCGTTTCCTTAACTCAAAGACTTCCTGTCATTGCTCGGTCGCCTCCACCGACGTCCACCGCCGCGGAAAACGCCCTATCAATCTACTCGGAAGCGGCTGGATCCGGCGATGGCGATTGAGCGGAAGAAGACTTGGCCGAGGCGGTCTTTTTCCCACCCTTTGCAACGGGCGCTGGACCGGGAACTTCGTTTACGCTGCCGCCGGCAGCTAAAATTTTCTCCCGCGCCTGCTTGCTGAATGCGTGCGCAGAGACCTTCAGTGACTTTGTCAGCGAGCCGTTACCGAGGATTTTCAGCTGCTGCCAGATGCCCTTGGCAACCCCGGAGGAACGCAACAAATCGAGCGTGATTTCGGTGCCTGAATCGAAGGCAGCTTCCAGATCGGAGACGTTGATACTCTTCACAATCAGACCGTGGCGATTATGAAAGCCTCGCTTGGGAATGCGGCGGATAATCGGACTTCGGCCACCCTCAAAAATCGATGGTGCCGACCAGCCTGCAAGCTGCCCCTGCCCCTTGTGACCTCGACCAGATGTCTTTCCTCGACCGGATCCCGGACCACGACCGATCCGCAGCCGGCGGCGCCGCTTGTGAATGCCCTTATTGACGTCGTTGAGTTTCATGCCGATCGATCTTTCCGCTGCACCGCTGTCAGATTTGTTCCAACGGAAGCGGGGACAGCCGGCACCCGCAAACCGCTTCAGCTTGTCGAGAAGCTATTCCGCCAGACTCACACCCCGTAGCCGCTCGACATCTTCCAGTGTCCGAAGCTGCTTCAGTCCTTCAATCGTTGCCTTGACTAGATTTACCGGATTAACAGAGCCATGGGCTTTCGTCAGGACATCTTGAATGCCTGCCGACTCGCAGACAGCCCGTACTGCGGCCCCAGCGATGATTCCCGTCCCCGGGCTCGCCGGTAACAGGATCACCTTCGAGGTACCGCTCCAACCCTCGACTCGGTGGGGAATAGTTCCGGAAACAACCGGCACCTCGACAAGGTTTTTCATTCCATCCTTGATCGCCTTTTCAACCGCAGGAGGGACTTCGTTGGCTTTACCGTATCCGCAACCGACCTTGCCCTTACCGTTACCAACAACCACCAGTCCAGCGAAGCTAAACCGTCGGCCACCCTTTACCACAGTCGCACACCGACGGACCTTCACCACTTTCTCGGTGAATTCTCCGCCTGCTCTCGACTCTCTTCCCGATGCTGCGTTCGTCGCCACAATCTCTCTCCCGCTTTGTGTTGAGTGCCTCAGAATTCCAAACCGGCCTCGCGAGCGGCATCTGCTAACGCCGCCACCCGGCCGTGGTATCGGCAGGGTCCGCGATCAAAACAGACCTGCGATACTCCGGCGGCCTTGGCCCGTTCGGCAACTGCCTTGCCGATAGCTGTTGCGGCATCTTTGTTGCTGCCCGACGCGAGCCCAGCCTTGAGTTGCGATTCCACAGTCGATGCAGCCGCGAGCGTACGGCCAGCGGCATCGTCGATGACCTGTGCATAGATGTGCTTGAGCGTTCGTCGCACCGACAGACGGGGCCGGGCAGCCGTGCCTTTCAACGGCTTCCGGACACGATGCTGGCGCCTGAGCCGCTGGTGGCGAATTGACCGGGCATGATCCATCGTTTGACTCCCTATTGGCGGCCGCTACCAAGGCGACCCCGAAATACTTTTCTCGATTACTTACTTGGTAACTGCCTTGCCCGCCTTCCGACGGACCTGCTCGTTCTCATACCGAATGCCCTTGCCCTTATAGGGTTCCGGCTTCCGCAAGGCTCGCACCTCAGCCGCAAATTGACCAACGAGCTGCTTGTCGATGCCTTTGATACTGATGTGTGTCTGATCA
>CAZKSP010000031.1:0-16321 GCA_964555385.1 uncultured Chitinophagaceae bacterium | reverse complement strand
CCGTCGGTGTAGCGAGCCTTCACTCGCAATCCCGACTCACCACCGGCCTTGTCGAAAAGCAAAGAGGTGTCCGAAACCGAGATGCCCGCCACATCGGCCACCTGGCCGACATCGTCGGTCGCGCCGGCCGCGATCCAATTCTGCAGCGTCGCATACAGGTCACTATCACGGTCGAAGAGTTTTCCGCCGGTGTGAGAGACCTTGCCGGTTGCCTTCAACAGCAGCAGACTCTGCTCGGGAACGGCAGTATTGACCCGGCGGCCAGGCATCTCGGAGACAATTCGGCGGTAGTCCCCTGACGGGTCGTATCCGAACAGGGACAGCATGAAGCCATCCTTGCCCCGGGCCGAGCCATGGCAGGTGCCAGCGTTGCAGCCTGCCCGGAAAAAGACCGGCATGACATCCTGGCGAAAGCTGGGAGCAGCTGCGGGTTCCGCGGCAGCCACGCCGGCTGCCATGGCGAGCATTCCCAGAACGACGGCAAAAGCAGTTCTCATCCGTTTTCCAGTGTTTCTCTGAAGGGGTGTTGGATAGGCATGAGCGAGGAGCTCATTCCCGGCGGGGGTCAATCCGTAGCCGGCCGTTGCCGGTCCGGAGACGAACGGCTTCGCCGTCGATGGTGAATTCGAGTTCACAGGTTAGTTCCCCGACCATGCCGAGCAGGGCTTCGTCGCGGGCTTCGAGTTCGACGGTGACCTCAGTCGTGCTGCTATCAATCGTGGGCGGTGGGCTGACCGCCGTCACGCCCACCGGCAGGCCAAGCATGCTAACGCCGGCGGTTCCCAAGAATGGCTGGAGTTGTTTCACCTTCCACCGGTAGGCCAACCGCTCACCCCGACGAACGCTCTGCGGCTCACTTGAGAGTGCCACGAAGGGGTCGGCCACGGTGAGGTTCACCACTTCGGAAGAGACCCGAACCCGCTCAGCACCACTGACATTATCACCGCCCATTTTTCCGCTGGGCTCAACAGTGGTGACCATCACGTAAAGCGGTCCTGATCCGAGCCTGGTGCTGGCGGTCGCGGTCAGGGTCAGGCTGGTACGGCTCTCACCCGAAGGAATGATTGTGGCCGCCGGAGTGCCAACCCCTGGTGGTGCCAGTTCGCACTGCACCTCAACTGGCTGTTCAAACCCAGGCTGGCGGTGGATCTGGACGGGAATCGTAAGTGCTGCGCCGCGCATTAACGGCTGCTTGGGCATTTCGAGGGCGACCGCAAATCCAGCCGGTCGGCTAATCGCTGCCGCGAACCTATCGACCCGGATATTTCGCCAGGGGTAATGCGAGTACGAAACCCGCTGCAGGTTCTGCTGATTGATCGTTGTCAGAGGTGTCTCCGCGTCAACTGGCTTGGCTTCAATTTGAATCAACGAGGTATCAATCGGGGCGTCAGGTTCGGCAACCAAGGTAAGCGGCCAGGTTTTCTGCAAGGATGGCAACTGGGTGGTGAGAGCCTGGAGGCCCGGCGGGAGACCGGAAACCGCCAAGTCGAGCGGGCCATTGATGCGGCTGCCTTGGCCGGGATAGAGCGAAAGGTTCACCGTCCAGCGGCTGCCCTGGGGAATCGAAAGCGAGGTCTTTCGGGGCCGCTCGGGTTTATAGTCTTCCCACGAGAGCCCAACATGCAGGGTGTTGGCAGGCGGAGCTATCTCGATGCGGTAGACATGAGTCGGGCCGCCTGTGCCCCGCGGGTCAGAAATTTCAAGCAGGTAATCCCCGCTCTGTTTTGGCGTCCAGATGACTGAGGGGTCGAACGTGTCGGGAAAATCGCCGTGCCCACCAAAAATGTCGCGGTCCTGGTAGCTCGCGTCATCGGCCTCCAGCTCGATGCTACCCGCCTCGCCCGCCGCATCGACCGGCCGGATGCGAATCCGCGGATCGACCGGGCTGCCCAGGGCTGCCGCCCAGACCCGCACCTGTAGCGGCACATCCTTTTCCACCGTCAGCCGATACCGGTCAGTCTCATCTGGCTTGGCGAGGATGCCGTTCACGGCAACTGGAAGTGTCGACACCCTGGTCTCATCGGCATCGGCCGCTTCCAGCAGATTGGGAAACGGGCAAGACCGGAGAACAAGCGGGGATGGAGCCTCGCCGAACAACGGAAATGTCCCGACAGTCTGGGGCACCGAGACCGACGATTGCATGGTGCCCAGAGGGTCGCCAAGCAACTGCACCGCAAGCTCGCTGCCGACCGGTCCGCCAGATGGGAAGGCGGCCAGCGGCCGGGCAAAGCTGCCAATGTGAATTGCATATTCCCGGATCTGCGGCACGAACATCGCCCGTCGCAGGACCACGGTGTACTCGCCGTCGGCAGGCAGTTTGACTGCCACCATTGGATCCTGACGGTTCAACGGCGAGTCATCGTTGCCCGCGATCTTGTGCCCGCTCGCGTCCAGAACGGCCACGACTGAGTCGTAGCCCTCGGGCACCGGGTTCCAGTTCAGGTCATCACCCATGCTGACCATCTCAACCTCGACCGACAGCCGTTGGCCGGCCTTCCCCACCACTCGAAAGCAGTCGATGTCATCAGCGGCGCTGTTGGAGAGCGTGCCCCGGACGGTGACGTTCGGCTCGACGGCGAGTGCTGTCTCCGGCGTGTCGTTTGAGTTGGCTTTCGCTTCGGCTTCGTCAACAATTGGGAATGGTGAGACCAGAACCGTTCCCATCGTGGAGATGCCGGCAGCGGTCAGCACTCGAAAGGGATGCTCGCCCGGTTGGCAGTCAGCAGCCACCTCAAGCTGGCAGGTCAGTTTTTTCTTGCCTTCATCGAACTGGGTGCCGACACAGCGAATGCCAGTTGCGGGAGATTGTCCAGCCTTGGGGCTGCCGATCACAAGCGGGTAAAAGACCAAGCCCTCAGCCTCATGCCCCCATCGGTCGATGACAATCTCCGCGGTACCGCCGCGTCCGATCAGCCGTGGTTTCACGCCGGCGATCCAGGGGTCGGCTGCTGCCGACCCGACCAGGCCGGCAAGCAGGGTCATCGTGCAGAGAGCAGCAGGAACAGAAAGCCGCATACTCGTAGAGCTCCAGAGGGGGGAGGGGCGGACGACAACAGTGCCGAGTGAATCAGCCGAGCAACTGGGTGACGACCTTGGCGTCACGAATGATTTCGATCGGCCGGGTGCCGAAGGCCAGCAACTCTTTATTGGCATCGATGCCCATCTGGTGATAGATCGTCGCCATCAGGTTCTCGAGCGTGACGGCGTTGCGAGCCGGTTCGCCACCCGTTGAGTCGCTGGCCCCGTAAATCAGGCCCTGCTGGAAGCCACCGCCTGCCAGCAGCATCGAATAGTTGCGGGCCCAGTGATCGCGACCACTCTCCTTGTTCACCTTCGGCGTACGGCCGAATTCACTCGTCACCCAGACAAGGGTCGAGTCGAGCAGCCCACGGCGGTCGAGGTCCGAGATCAGCCCCGCTACCGCGTAATCAAACGGCCGCATTTGGTCGAGGCAGGCCTTGCGGACGTCACCGTGGCAATCCCACGAGCCATATTGCACAGTGACAAATCGCACGCCAGCTTCAATTAGCCGACGGGCGATGATGAGCCGTTCAGCCAGACCTTTCGGGTGCAGTCGGCCATCAGGCCCCTTGACGTCTCCGGTGACTTCACTGCCGTAGAGTTCGAAGGTCTCGTCAGTTTCGCCCTCGAATGAAAAGGCCCGTTGGGCATCCGTCGAGGTGAGCAATGCGTAGGCTCGGCTATGAAACTCATCCATGGTGTCCAGCAGCACCGGACTGGCCTCAAGCCCGCGGATTCGTTGTTCGACGGCATTGCGGACCGCCTGCCGTCGCTGAAACTGCTTAAGCGACATGCTGGCCGGTAACGAGAAGTCACGCACCGTGAAATTTTTCTTCTGTTGACCTGGGTCGCCACCCGTCTCGAAGGGGGCGTGGATGCTCGGCAGGAAGCCGGTGCCGCCACCAGCAGCATTCTTCGCTGGCAACGCGATGTAACAGGGCAGTTCACCTCGCGGGCCGAGTTCATGCGAGACGATCGAGCCCATCTGCGGGTAGTCGATCACCGGCGTCGGCGTGTAGCCCGTGTAGAGGTGGTAGGTCGCAAGGTTGTGGTCTGGAATTTTCCCAACCATTGTCCGCACGACCGTGAACTTGTTGGCAATCGCCGCAAGTTGAGGCAGGTTGTCGCTGAAGACGTCACCGGTTTTCGTCTTTACGACCCCGAACGAACCGCGATAGTCAATCGGCGCCTCGGGCTTCGGGTCAAATGATTCGTGCTGCGGGAATCCACCGGGCAGATTGATTTGAATGACACTCTTGATTCGTTCGGGCAACGTTGAGACGCCACCCGCCGCCGCTACCGATGCTTCACCGCGAGCTTGGCGCACCTGAAAAAAATCTGCCAGGGAAAGCCCAAGCCCGGCAAGGCTGCCTGCCTGGAGCAGTTTCCGCCGTGTTCGTAATCGTCGAAAACCATCACAGCCACGATGGCCGGCAGGGGGGGGTAGATGAGTTGATCGTGCCATCACAGAAACATCTCCTACGCACCGGTCGCAGAGTAGCAAACGAAACACTTCTTCAATCGACCGAAAGCCGACTGATTTTCCAGCTGGCTGTCAGGACAGTCAAGGGAAATCATGCCGGGCGAGTGCGATGTCGGCACGGTGCGTGCATGACGCTCCCGAGCGGACGGGGGAACAGCCACAGACCGCCGGGAGGTCGCGAAACACTCGTAAGCGGAGCGTGTCTAGTTGCCGCTGGCAGCCGAACGCGCCGGCGGCGTGCCAACGCCGACCGTGTTAAGCAGTTTTTCGTGCTCGTCAATCGCTTTGCTAAGCGACGACTGCAGCTTGTCGACTGTCGCCTTGCTTTTGGCCTTGTCGATCGTTTCGGGCTTCGAGAGTTCCTGGAGGGTCGCATGATGCTGCTTCGCCTCATCAAGGTGGGCATTCACCTTGGCAACACCTTCCAGGCCCGCCTTGTTGCCTTCCGCCTGTAGGCTTGTCTTCATGGCATCAAGATGGGACTGGGTCTGGTTGATATGGTGGGTGATGGCGGTGTGCGTCATGCTACTGACCTGTGGGGAGACCATCGGAGTGCTGGTCAGGTAGCGGCCGTAGTGACCGGCGTGGTAATAGGCACCATGCAGATGGCTGTGGGTACTGTGACCATAAAACGAAAAGTCACCCCGGGCCTTCGCCCCTGCATCCCGCTGGGCAAGCGTGGGCTGGGCGAGTGAGAGGCAGAATAAAGCGGCGGCGAGGGCAGTAATGGAGCGGAACATAGAAACCTCCGGCGGGCGTGAAAGGCGAAACGGGGCAACACCACTTCACTCTATACGACGTTCGCCCAGAGAAAATCATCCCGGGGGAGGCTACATTCCTTCAGGCTTTCAGACTCTGAAAAATTCTGCGGCCTGCGGGGTTTAGCGAGATATCGCTCCGCTGCCCTGTTTGAGCCGTGGGTTTGGGTCGAGTTCGAAGGACAGTTCATTTGGTCCTTCGGTGATATCGACTTCGAGATCAGTCGTTTCTACCCGGTTGTATTTGGAGTGAATGAGAGACTGTGGGGCGAGTTCTGGATGCAGCATGGCCTCTTCATAAGGGCGGGTGTCGGGCTTAGCCACTCCGGTGACGACAACCTTGTAGAGTCCTGGCCGGGCTCCGTCGGTCGTGGTGAAGGTGCCGAGTTGGAAACTGCCGTCGGGCTGGATTTGGCCGCTCGGCCCGGTGTCGCCGCCATAAAGCATGACCCGTCCGGCAGGTAGCGGGTCACCTCCAGCAACTCGGGCAATGCCACGCACCGGAACCGTCCCGTTGTCCTTGCCGCAGCCCACTGCGCAAAGTAGCGGAACAGCGAGGAGCAGAAGAGAGGAGCGGCCGGGGGCCATTCTGCGGTTCGCTAACCACCGTTGTGTGTTGCCGATACGTTTTTGCACTGTAACAATCTCCAAAATTCCTGTCAGGAATCGCGACTGAATCACTCCGACCAAATCAGGGTAGCGATACCGGGTTGCCGTCGGCTTTGTTGGCAAGATTATCGAGCGCGGTCTGGCTTGCACTCACCGAGATGCCAGCCACCGAACCATCACACATCACGAACTGACAGGTCTGTGGATGCCAGCTGCCCAGCGTCGGTGAACCGCCAGTTCGCATGTCAGCGATGACGTCGGTTGGTCCCTTCCCCAGCGGACGGCCCTTGATTGTTCGTGCCATATAGAACTCACCCCAGCCATAGTCGTGGTTCGGACCCATGCTGTGGAAAAAAGGCGTGCAATCGCCAGGGTCGGACGAGGGGCCACCACAACTTCCATTGGTGGCGGTCTGATGCTTTTCGCCGAGCATAAACGTCTTTGAAAGACCGTCGGTGATATCGGCCACCCGTGTTGAGGTGAATGATTTGAGGATGAAGTTCGTGCCGTCAAAGCTCTTTGCCTTGCTCGGCATGATTGCCTGTTCACTGCCGTTGATGTACCAGCCCCGGTGGTCGTTTCGAAACGTCACGACGGCATAGTCAGATGCCTGCTGGCCGCGGGCATTCACCCGACTTCCACCGCCTCGGCTGGGGCAGAGAAAGCCCGGAATGCGGCAACCACTGTTCTTTGTCGCTTCCCAGTTGGCTGGTCGCGTGCCGCCAAGATGGCCGAAGGGCTGCTCCATATCGAACAGGTCGGCGACGGTCATCGCTTCCATGTAGGGAAGCACGTAGGCGAAGAAGGTCGCGTAGTATCGCCCCCCTGTCGTGATTCCGTTGGTGAAGTCAAGCGTCAAGGGCGGGAGCTGATTGTTCGAGCTTTCGTAGTTAAGGGCGGCGAGGCCGAGTTGCTTGAGGTGGTTGGTGCAGGACACCCGACGGGCAGCCTCGCGAGCCTGTTGCACTGCCGGCAGCAGGAGGCCGACAAGCACGCCGATGATGGCGATGACGACCAGCAGTTCGATCAACGTGAAGGCTTGAGGAGCAGGGAGCCCCCGGCCGACAGCGTCGCTCCGAGATTTGGAGATTGAAGGCGCAACCATTTCAGAACCCTCTGTGCAGAGATAAGGCAAGACCCGGACCTTAACCTAGTCCCCGAAGACCTGTCATGTCAATTTTGCAGCAGGAAGAGTCTCGCAGCGTTGCTACCGCGACAAATTTTTCCGGGGCCGGCTGCCGACAAAAAACTATACTGGCAGTCAGATTACTACCGACACACGATGTTGGTCTGGCCGCAGGCACGAATGCCCTTGAGCCCCGAGCATTCAGTGAGCACGTTCAAGTTCTTTTTCGCTTTGTTTCTGCCGCTGGTTGGCGTGGTCGTGATGCCCGCCAGAGCAGTTGAGCGGCAGGTGGAATTTGAGGATTTTCTGGCTACTCACTGCCTGCGCTGCCACGGGCCTGACCTGGCCGAACGCGACCTGCGGATTGACCAGCTTTCGCGGGACTTCGCGGCTGGGACCGACGGCCATCTCTGGGCGGAGATCGTCGAGCGGATCAACGCCGGTGAAATGCCGCCCGAAGAAGAGCCGCAGCCGACCGTCGATGCGATTGCCGCAGTTGTCGGACAACTCGACACACGGATTCGTGAGGGCCGGGCGGCGCGGATGGCGGCCAGGCCACCGCTGACCCACTACCGGCTTAGTCGCGCGGAATATCAAAACACCGTCTACGACCTGCTCGGTGTCCGGTATGACCCAACGAAGCCCGGCGAACTCAACGAAGATCCCCGCTGGCATGGCTTTGAAAGGCTCGGCTCGGAGCTGTCGCTGTCCCCGTCACATGTCGAGCGGTACTACCGGGCTGCGGAGACTGTACTCAATCGGGCCTTCCCGGCGACGCCGATTGAAACTCGTACGGTCCGCAAGACCGCCGCCGACATTCGGTATGGCGGTGGAAAGATGCAGGAGGAATACCTCAAGCGGTTTGGCATCGAGCGGCCGCTACGGGCGTTGATCTTTCCGGGCCGCACGCAGCAGGCGTTGCGCCCGCACTGGTTCGGCCGGGTCGGACCCGAGGCCAGTGGGCTTTACCGGGCTCGGATGCAGGTCAGCGGCATCCGGCCTCGTGGCGGGCAGATCGCCCACCTGCGAATTGGCAAGCCGACCGTCGAAGCGTCAAATGAAGGGTTGATTGAGCTCGACATCGTGGCCCCCGAAGATGCCCCTCAGGTCATCGAGTTCGAGGTCTTCCTTGAGATGCCGACCAGCCTCGACTTCAACGTTGTTGCCACCGACATCATCGATCGCCAGAAAGGGTCTCATTATCGCAATGCCCTTTCCAAAGACCTCCACATCTTCACCCACAGCAGTGAAACCAGGCTGCTTAATCCGACCGCACCGAAGATGTTCGATGAGCAGGGCAACGGGCTCTTTTCCTGCGTGCTGCTTGACTGGATTGAGTGGGAGGGACCGATCGAAACGGAGGCCGAGCGGCAGGCCCGAGCCGGACTGCTGCCGCCAGCCGACGCGGATGAGCCCAGCGTTGCGGCCCACCTGCAGCGTTTCACTGAGCGAGCCTGGCGGCGGCCAGTGGCGGTGGCAGAACTGACGCCCTACCTGCAGGCTTACAAGGCCGAAAGGGCTGCTGGCGAAGACGTTGCCGCCGCCTACCGGGTGGCCCTGCTCGGAGTACTGACTTCGCGGCACTTTACCTATCTGGTCGAGGGCGAGGCTGAGCCACGGCCCCGTTTGACCGACTGGGAGTTGGCGTCGCGGCTGAGCTATTTTCTCTGGAGTTCCCTCCCGGATGAGCAGCTTGTTGCAGCAGCCCGGGCGGGACGGCTGACAGGTGACGGGCTGGCCGCCGAGGTCGACCGAATGTTGGCCGACGGCAAGAGCGACAGGTTCGTGGCCGACTTCCCGCGGCAGTGGCTGCAGTTGCATCGACTCGGCATGTTTCCACCTGACGGCAAGCTCTATCCCAGCTACGACGTTTGGCTCGAGGCGAGCATGCGGGAAGAGGTGATCGGGTATTTTCGGGAAGTCCTTCGGCAGAATCTCTCCATCGATGCCTTCCTGACGTCCGACTGGACGATCGCTAACCCGCGGCTCTGCGAGTTCTATGGTCTGCCCGAGCCAGAGCAGGGTGGTTTTCAACGGGTGTCACTTCAGCCCACGGACCATCGTGGCGGCCTGCTGACGATGGGGGGCATTCTTGGCCTCACCTCCGACGGTACCCGCCACCGGCCGGTTCACCGCGGCGTCTGGGTAAGCGAGGCGATCTACGCCACGACGCCGCCATCCCCGCCGGCGAATGTCGATCCGATTGAGCCCAACCCGCCCGACAGCCCCAAGGCCACCATCCGACAGAAGCTTGCCGCTCACGCCAGCCATGCTAGTTGTGCCGCCTGCCACCGAGCGATCGATCCACTCGGCCTCGCGTTTGACCAGTTCGATGCGATCGGTCGGTGGCGAACTCATGAGCGGGTCGAAAAGGGGACCGGCGATGACCCTGCGGTCGACCCGAGCGGCCACCTTCCCGATGGGCGGATGTTTGCCGATGCCGAGGGCTTCAAGCAGTTGCTCGTGGCAGATCACGACCGGTTCCTCAAGGCGTTCATCGAGCAGCTGAGCACCTATGCCCTCCGGCGGGTGCTGACGGTCGACGACCGGGACGACCTTGCGGCCATTGTTCGCGAGGCGAAGAGTTGCGACTATCAGCTGCGAGACATTATCCGGGCGGTCGCAGTCTCTGAGTTGATGCAAAAACGCTGAACTGCTGCCCGGGAACGAAGACACCAAGGCTCGCGAAGACAGCCTGAAAAGACAGCCAATCGCCCCAGCCAACGAAAGGCCATCATGACACCCTCTTGGCAGATCGACCGTCGGCACGTTCTCCGCGGCCTCGGCAGCTTCATCGCCCTGCCGCTGCTTGAATGTATGCGTCCGGCATTTGCGGCGGCGGCACCGCAGCTCAAGCGAAGCGTCTTCGTCTACATTCCCAACGGTGTCAACACCCTCGACTATCAGATCGTGACGCCAGGTGAGAACTTCAGCTTTTCCCGCACCCTCAAGCCGCTGGAAAAGTATCGCAGCGTCGTCACGCCGATCAGCGGCCTGCATCACCCCGGCGGCCTCGGCCATCATCACAATTGTCAGAAGATCTGGCTCACTGGGGGCCGGCTCGGACCGACCGACCGCAACACGATTTCGGTCGATCAGCAAATGGCTGAGGTGACCGCCCCGCACACCCGCTTTCACTCACTCGAAATTTCCAACAAGGGCGAGTCGCTCGCCTGGACAGCCGATGGCATCCGGCTGCCAGGCATGAGCCGCTGCCGCGAGATCTTTGCCCACCTGTTTGAAGAGCCGTCATCCGGCACCGCCGCCCAGCGGCGGGCATTGCGGCAGAAGGCGAGTGTGCTCGATGCCAACCTCGAAGAAGTGCGGTCGCTCGAGCGGACCATGGGGTTTGCCGACAAGGATCGTCTGAATCAGTATTTAACGGCTGTCCGTGAGACAGAAATCCGCACGAAGCGGGCCGATGCTTGGCTGGATGTGCCCCGGCCAGAGATTGCCGATGCCTCCCGCCGTCGGACCGACCGCGACGTGCCGCAGACTCAGGCGGGGGAATACTTCCGAACCATCTACGATCTGATCGTTCTGGCCTTTCAGACTGATGCCACGCGGGTCGTGACCTTCAGCAGCGGCCTTGAGGGGCAGGGGCTGGCGATTCCTGAACTGGGCATCTCCCAGACACGCCATGCGCTCAGCCATCACAATGGCGATCCCGATCACATGGAGAAGCTCACCCAGAGCGATACCTTCGCGGTTGAGCAGTTCAGCTATTTTCTTGGCCGGCTGGCCGAGACGCCCGACCTCGACGGTCGGCCGCTGCTCGACACCACGATGGCTCTGTTCGGCAGCGGTATGGCCTACGGTCACAGCCACGGTAACGCCAACCTGCCGCTGGTGCTTGCCGGTGGTGCGGGGCTGGGCATCCGGCATGGCCGGCATCTCGACTTCAACCAGGGGCACTTTGACGGGTATCAGCTCGACAACCCTGGTCAGCACTACCGGCTCTGCGGCCGGCCGGCGAACCCGCAGGCCCACATGAGCAATCTGCTTTTGAGCATGGCGCAGAAAATGGGCGTCGAGACGGGAGTCTTTGGTGACAGTAACAGCGAACTGGAACTTTGATGGCAGACTTGCGATACCTCCTTGCGTGCATGCTGGCCGTTGCCGGTGTCAGTCTTGTTGCTACTGCCGATGAGGCTCCCTTCCGTCCGACGCCGGGAGCGTTTCCGCCTCTGGCCAAAGCAAAATTGCTCCGCGGCGAACTGGTGTTTGTCGACCATGTCAATCGCCGCGGCAGCCTGCGGCTGCACATTGACGGGCATTTTCACGAGGGCCGTCTGCACCACTTCGCGATGCTGCCCTACGGCATCATTCGCTACCGCGGCGCACCGGCAAGCCTTCAAGATATCCCCCTGGGTACTGAGCTCTACGGCCGCTTCTACCTGCCGCCCGACCCTGAGACCTCAGCCGTTCCTGTTGCCAGCGGCAAGGATGTCACCCAGCCGGCGGAGAATCATGCGATTCTGCTTGAAGACGGACCGAGTCTCTGCCTGCGGGAAGGGAAAGCCTGGTTCCTCCGCAAGCTCACGATCAAGGGAGCCGAAGGTGAGTTGGTCGCCAGCCTGGTCCGTGGCCCACAGGGCGATGGGCTTGACGGCGAACGCACGCTGACCATCGACAGCTCAACGCGGATCTGGCGGGGGCGTGAACTGCTTGGCCTGACCGATCTCCTTGCCGATGGTAGCTGGCCCGTAGACGGCTCGAAGACATTTCCTGAGACGCCGGTGCAGCTGGCCCTCGGCTGGCATCCACGCTACCTCTATCAACAGTTTCACGTGTCAGATATCTGGCTCGATGAAACGGCAATGGCGGCTGCCACCGAGCGGCAGCGGGGTCGCCACCGCCGATACATCCGGCTCCGCTGGCTACCGGCGGTGGTCGATGCCGTGGAGCATGACAACTTTGGTCCGGCGAGTGTCACCCTGACGCTCTACGGTGGCATGGATGAAGCCCTCTATGCCGACTTCAAGCCAAATGGTGGAGCTCAGATTGCCGCGGCAGAAGAGACGTTGCGGACCTGGTGGCCTGACCATGACGGCATGGATGGCCTGATCACCGCGGTAGAGCAGCAGGCCGCCGATCCGCCGCTGGGCAGCAGCGGCATCCAGGTGACGGTCCGGGTGCCGCTGGTGCTGGAAGGCTTCCGGCCCGGCCGCACCGTCCGCATCCGTTCGCACAGTTGGCCCAAGGTGAAGCCGCCTTATGAGGAACTGGTGCGTGGCCTTGAGGATCGCTGGCCAAGCCCTGAGGTTTTCAAGTAAAGAAGGAAGCGGGTGTTTTGCTCGGGAGTGGCGTTCTGCTGGTTTCAGGTGCCGTGGCCTGTATTGGCTGCATCAAGAAGAGGGAGAGATGCCGGTGACTCGATTGATTGCGAATGGTCCCGCCCGGGGCTGGAAGTGGACCGT
Source organism: uncultured Chitinophagaceae bacterium (assembly GCA_964555385.1). Taxonomy (GTDB): domain Bacteria; phylum Planctomycetota; class Planctomycetia; order Pirellulales; family UBA1268; genus UBA1268. Next base: position 3,904 of record CAZKSP010000031.1, on the reverse strand, counting down.
AAGCGGCCTGTTGGTCAGCGGGATGCTCGGTACGTTTTTCAGTGGTTGGGATATCAATGCTTACGCTGCTGATCAGGGCCAAGCAGAGGCAGTTGCAGGTTCGCAGCCGCCGCCGGAGAAAGCCGATCAGGCGAGCGCCACACCTCATCTCGGCCACAGCCGACACCTTCACCCAAGGGGCCGGCCGCACCCTACCTCGCCACCGGGTGGCTCACGTTTTTTCACGACGCGGTCGAGTGCGGTTGCCCTGCCACTGCCGAGTGAAAAAGACGCCTTTGTCTTTGCCGTTTTTGGTGATCGCACCGGAGGGCCGCCGGAAGGGGTTGATGTTCTGGCAGATGCGGTCCGCGATGTAAATCTGATCGAACCAGATCTCGTGATGACCGTCGGTGACCTGATCAACGGCTACAACCGCGGCGATGAATGGCTCGTCGAGATGCGGGAGTTCAAAGCGATCATGAATCGGCTGCTCTGTCCCTGGTTTCCGGTTGCCGGCAATCACGACGTCTACTGGCGGCCGCTCGATGATCCGGAGCGTCCAAAGAACCAGCACGACGAGCATTATGAAATGCACTTTGGTCCGCTCTGGTACTCCTTCCAGCACAAACAATGCCAATTCATCGTGCTCTATTCCGACGAGGGTGATCCGGCGACTGGGGCGAAAGGTTTTTCTCAGCCCGAACTTCAGCGGATCAGTCCCGAGCAACTTGCCTTTCTCCGCGAAGCAGTCAAGCGTGGCCGGGCCTGTGATCACCAGTTTGTCTTCCTTCACCATCCCCGTTGGCTGGCTGGCGGGTACGGTGATGATTGGGCCAAGCAGGTCCATCCGCTTTTAGTGGCAGCGGGGAACGTCACCGCGGTATTCGCTGGCCATATTCACCGCATGCGTTACGACCCGGCCGATGGCATCGAGTATGTCACGCTGGCGACTGTCGGCGGCGTTCAAGAGGCGGTGGTGCCCGAGGCGGGCTACCTGCACCAATATCACCTCGTTACCGTCCGAAAAGACCAGGTGGCGATGGCGGCATTTCCGGTGGGTGAGGCAATGGATGTTCGTGAAATAACCGGAGACCTCCAGTCGCAGGCCGCCCGGCTGGCGAGACTGTCACCGGCGATTCAAGGAGGCGTTCGAGTGGTGGGTGGACGTCAGCAAGAAGTCGCTGGCGGGGAATGGAAGGTGGCATTCGAGAATCCGACCGACCGCCGCATCGACTACACCCTTGTGGCTGAGAGCAGAGATTCCCGGTGGCAGATCAGACCAGATCATGTTCATGGCACGCTTGAACCAGGCGGCCGTTGCGAGCGGGTATTTCAAGCCGCATATCCCCAGGAGGTGGCCGATGAATCGTTTGATCCGATTCGAATGGTTCTCACTCAACACATGCTTGCGGAAACAACCCGTTATGCGATTCCTGAAATCACCACAGACGTCCCTTTGCTTCCCGGCACTGGCTCGCCTGCCGAGGCCGTTGCCAACGGTGTGCTCGTGCTTGATGGCGATGGCGACTGCGTCCAAGTAGCCAGCGAGATGCTGCCGCTTCCGCAGGGCGGCCTAACGCTTGAGTGCTGGCTCCGGGCTCACCAGTTTGGCTCGCGTGTCGGCCTGGTTGCGAAAACCGAGGGCAGCGAATACGGAATTTTTGTGTCGGGCGGTCGGCTCGATGGCAGTGTGTTCCTGGGTGATGCCTACCGTAGTGTTCGGGCCGAGAATGTTCTGGAGCCCCACCGCTGGTATCACGTCGCCTTGGTCTACGACACTGCAGAGGTGGTGCTTTATCTTGACGGTCAGCCGATTGGGCGACAGGCGGTCGATTCTATGAAGCGAAGGAAGACCAACCGGTTGCCGCTTTTTATCGGTGCCGACACAGACGGGCAGGGGCAGCCAACCTCATTCTTCGCCGGGGAAATCGATGAGGTTCACCTTGCTCGCGGGGCGAAGTATCAGGCAGCATTCAAGCCTGAGCGGAGGCTCAGTCCAAATGATGACACGGTAGTGTTCTTTGACTGTGATTATCAGATCGGCCCATTTCTGCTCGATCGGGGGCCACAGCATCGTCTTGTCAGGCTGCTGGGCGATGCTCACCTGGCCAAGCCTGAGCCGGCATCTCGCTGACCGCAGTGGTTCCATGGCCCTGATGAATTGACCGAGATGCCCCAAGTTCCAAAGGCAATGGGCCGCCGAAGTGCCTTTCTCTGCCGAGGCGCAGCCATTGCTGAGCCAGAGTGGTTCGTTTTCGTGAGATTTCACCGTTTTTTCGCCCTGCTGGTGTTTGCAGGGATGTTTTTACGCCGATAGCCTCTATGGGGATGATCTTTTTCGATAAGAGGATTTGACGAGATGGCACGGTCAAAACGCCGAGCGTTCACGCTCATCGAACTCCTGGTTGTGATCGCAATCATCGGGGTTCTCATTGGGCTGCTTCTTCCGGCAGTTCAGACTGCCCGTGAGGCAGCTCGCAGGATGTCTTGCGGCAGCAACCTCAAGCAGATTGGGGTTGGATTACACAACTACGCAAGTACGAACGGGGCTTTTCCTGCGGCCTATGGATGGAATTCACAATCTCGCAGTGCATCGTGGCAGAAGACCTGGGGGTGGGGAGCAAAGATCTTGCCCTTTCTCGAACAGATGCCACTTGCCGATACACTTGGCGTGAACAATCAGGAATTTAATGACGCCTTGCCGGGAAATAATTCCAGCAGCTGGCCGGCGGCAATGGTAGCTGCCATCAGAACGCCTCTTGCGGAGTTTCGCTGTCCAAGTGATGTGCCCCCCAGTCCGATTAACACCTCGACCGATTTCTGCCATTCAGGTGGTCCGGACAGCACAAAGCCTGCCCTGAGCAACTACGCCGGCGTCTATGGCTATCAATATTCAAACTGGGCGCCATCCGCGGCTGGCGTGCCCAGCCATTTTGGAGCTATGCGGGGGCAGGTAGGAGTTTCCTTTGAAGAAGTCACTGATGGGCTTTCGAATACGTTTCTTGTGGGAGAGCGTGGTTGGTCGCACGATGCGGCCTACTGGGTTGGTGTAGGAAACACGAACTCTGAGGCGCAATGGTCGTCGCCCAAGGCTGTCGGGCGGGTCTTTCTCATGAAGTTAAACTGCCCGTTGACGGGGCGATATTACTCCGCCTTTTCGAGCATGCATCCCGGAGGAGGGCATTTTCTCTTCGCCGATGGCAGTGTTCATTTCATCAATGAAGAGATCGACTTTGATAATGGCAATCAGACGAACGGATCACCTCATCATTGGTCGACCAGCTGGGGAAACATCAATAAAGCGACGATAGGCGCCTATCAGAAACTTGGATGCCGCGACGACGGTCAGACGGTTGGTGGTTTTTAGCCGTGCTTAGAAGTGATGGGCTTGTGGGCTAAGGTTCGTCAAAAAGCAGAAGCCAAAACGGGACCCTTGGAATGGCTGGTTGCAGGGATGGAGTCTCTCGTTACGGTTCTTGTGCCGGATTCGGCTGCAACGAAAGCGTCATCAGTTGGGCCTCAAGCACCAGGAGATGGCCTTGGAACACAGGCCGTCCGGAACGTTTCTGAAACGGAGAACGCCGGTCCCCTCACGCCCAGCATTTGGTCAGAAAGGTTTGGTCATCACAAAATGGTGAATTGCAGAAACGGTCGCCGGCTCCGGCGTGGTGGACGGAGACTTGTTTTCTGCAGCCATCAGCTGAGCCTGAGGTGGACGACGCTTTGGCTTGTCGGTCTGCTGTGCGGTTCTTTAGCTGGGTGCGGAGATCGCCTCGCGTCGCTTCAGGGAACGGTTACGGTCAATGGGCAGGTTGCTCCAAAGGGATTGGCGTTTGAATTCTCCCCGCTTGGCCCAGGCTCGCCCTCGTACGGCACGACAGACGCCGAAGGCCGCTACGTGGCAGCCTTCACCTTTAAGCGGAAG
>CAZKSP010000030.1:0-16472 GCA_964555385.1 uncultured Chitinophagaceae bacterium | reverse complement strand
ACGCCGCCCGTCAGGGCTATGTCAGCGGCGTTGAGCAGTTCCGGGCTGAGTATCGCGAGACCTGCCAGCAGGCTGGTATCGACTATGTGCCGCTGGATACCAGCATGCCGTTTGACACTGCATTGATGGAGTACCTGGTCAGCCGCCAGCAACGGGCGTAGAGGCTGCGGTAGAATTGGTTTATGGGCCTTTCCTTTCTCAACGGACTACTCCTTGGCGGCATGGCACTCGTGGCGGTGCCGGTGGTGCTGCATCTGTTGATGCGACGGAAACCGGTGCCCCATGCCTTTCCGGCATTGCGGTTCTTGCAGTTGCGGGCCCGGGAGAGTCGGCGGCGATTGCGGTTGCAGCACCTGCTGCTCCTGCTGGTGCGAATTGCCGCCCTTTGCCTGCTGGTACTGGCCCTCTCGCGTCCTGTCTTGCGGGGTGCGGGCTGGCTGGCCGACCGGGAGGGACCGGTGGCGGTCGCCTGCGTGATCGACACCGCGCCGCGGATGCAGTTGCGGCAGGGGAACCGGACCCGGCTTGACCAGGTACGCGAACTGGCCGCCGACTTGTTTGCAAAGCTGCCCCGCGGCAGCAGTATTGCAGTTGTTGATACCAGCGGCGGTGGAGTCGCATTCGCGCCGTCGCTGGCAGCTGCCAGTGACCGGCTTGGCCGGCTCGATACGGTAACGCCGGCCATCGGCCTGCCCACAGCCATTACTGACGCCGCCCGGCTACTTGAGTCTTCTCCACTTGCTCGCCGTGAGCTCTATGTGTTTACCGATTTATCCCAGGGGGCGTGGGAGCAACCGCTCTCGCCCGATTGGGATACTGCCCATCCGGACGTCAGCCTGCTGTTTGTCGACGTGGCAGCAACTGCCCCACAGAACTTTGCTCTTGAACGGCTTGGCCTTTCGGCTGAGCGACTCACGACCGGCACGCCACTGACAGTCTCGGCCGTTACCCGCAGGGTTGGGCCCGCCGCCAAGCGATCGGTCGCCCTTGAACTCCGTAACCCGGATGGCAGCTATGCCCGCCGGGGTGAGAAGCCGGTTGACTGGCAAGAGGGAACACCCGGTGAGGTCAGCTTTGAACTCGCCGGACTCAAGCCAGGAGTCAGGCAAGGCCGGATACTGGTCGAGGGTGGTGACGGTCTTGCCGCTGACAATGCGATCGACTTTACGGTCGAGGTGGGGCCACCTGCCCGAGTGCTCGCCGTCGGGAATGAGCCGCTTGAGACGACGGGCCTGTTTTTTGTCGAGGCGGTGGCGCCGATATCGCTGGTGAAGGCAGGCCGGACGAACGTGACGGTGAAGCTGGTGCCAATAACTGAACTTGCCACCGAGCCGTGGGACGACTTTGCTGCGGTCGTGCTGCTGGATCCACCACCGTTGCCTGCCGCAACCTGGGATCTGCTGGGCCAATGGGTCGGGCAGGGTGGTGGGTTGATCATTTGGCTGGGGCCTTCGGCGGGCAGCCCCGCAGGCTTCAATTCAGCTGCCAGTGAGGCTGTGCTGGGTGGCAGGCTGGAGCGGGTCTGGCGGAATTCCGATCGTGAAAACTTTCTGGCACCGACGGCCCTTGACCATCCGGTGTTGGCGGCCTTTCGTCGGGTGGGTGACTCGGTTCCGTGGCAGGACTTCCCGGTCTTCCGGCACTGGGAGTTCCAGCCAAACCAACCGGAAGAACAGCCAGCCGCTAAGCAGCCTGGACCGGCGTTTCCCCTGCTGACCTACCGGAACGGGAAGCCCGCAGTGCTTGAGAAACGTCTTGGTCAGGGTCGGGTTCTGGTGGTGACCACACCCGTCTCTCAGGCGGCCGATGACCCGGCAGCCTGGAACCTGTTGGCGACTGGCTTTGAGCCTTGGCCGTTTGTCATGCTCGCCAACGAGATGCTGACCTATGCCGCCGCCCCGACCGATACGATCAACGTCGTCGCCGGTGAAGTGGCTCGGCTGCGGGTTGCCCGGCGTGATCTGCCAACCGTCACCGTCCAAACGCCATTAGGCGACAGTTTTCCGGCCGCAGTCGATCAGCAGCGGGGCACCATTGCCGTCACCGGAACGCAGCAGCCGGGCAGCTATGCGGTGCAATCCGGCGGTGAGGTGGGCGGCTTTGCCGGAGGGTTCAGTGTCCGGCTGCCACGGGCAGCAACTGATTTTCAGCGGCTCGCCGATGCCGATCTGCCTGCCGTGTTGGGACCGGGGCATCGTGTTGTCGCCGACATCGAAAGCCTCCAGCGGGATGTTGCCCTCGAGCGGGTTGGAACTGAACTGTCAGGTTGGCTGCTGCTGCTGGCAGCGGCTGTGCTGGCAGCAGATTGGGGATTGGCCAACCGTTTTTACGCCCCGCGGGAAGGGGCTGACCCAGAGGCGACGGCAGCAGTTAGTTTTGCTGAGAGCTTGGAGCATGCCGGGCCGCCTGTCGATATCCAGCCACCCCCAGTGCCTCGCAGTGCGAGCCCGGCCACGCAACCGCCCCCACTGCCTCCGGAATTTCGTCTGACGACGGAGCAGCAGGCATGACCCCTGGCACGCTCATCAGTGATGTGTCGATCGGTTTTGATCCGGTCGGGTCGTGGTTGGCAGTAGGTCTGATTACGGCTGTGCTTGGGCTGGTGCTGCTGGCGTTGGCCCCCGACCGCAGCCGGCTCTCACCGCGAGGCCGTCTGGTTCTGGTGCTGCTGCGGCTGGCCGCCTTTCTGGCCATGGTCTTCTGCCTGCTGCGGCCAAGCATTGTGGCCAGCAGTCGCTCCCGGCAGCAGGCAACCCTGCTGCTACTGGCCGATGCATCTGAGAGCATGACTGTGGCCGATGGACCGAACGGGCAGAGCCGCTGGGACCACCTGCGGGAAACGCTTACTGCCGCTGCACCCGCAGCCCGGCGGGCAATGGCAACTGAAAAACTCGCTATTCGTACCTGGGTATTTGATCGGGAGGCACGGGAACTCCCGGCTGAGGCTGATGCAGCCCCGCAGCTCAATCCCTGGCAGCGGCAGTCGTCAGCCGAAGAGACTGCGATCGGTTCGGCGATTGAAGATGCCACCCGAACACTGGCGGGGCAGCAGTTGGCCGGGGTGGTACTGCTCAGTGACGGTGGGCAGCATGCCTATCCGCCTCGCGATCTACCGCCCCAGACAGCGGCTCGTCAGCTGGGTGAGGGAGCGGTGCCGATCTGGTCAATTGTTTTCGGCCGCACCCGAGGTGCCGCTCAGGCCCGGGATGCGGCGATGGTTGGTCTGTCAGTTTCGGAAACAGTGTTTCTGGGGAACAAGGTTGAGGTGGCCGGTCGGGTTCGACTCGATGGCCTGACCGATCGGGAAGCGACGGTTCGGCTTTCGGTCGAGCAACCAGATGGCCGCCTAGCCGAGGTTGCCCGCCGGACGATCCGGGCGACTGAAGGAGCTGCCGAGGAGCCGGTGCGACTGGAGTGGACTCCTGACAGTCTCGGTGAGCGGAAGCTGGTGCTGGCGGTCGATCCGATTGAGGGTGAGACCGTCGCTACCAACAACGAACTTTCGACGTTTGTCGAGGTGGTCGATGGTGGCCTGAGAGTGCTCTATCTGGAAGGTAGCCCGCGTGTTGAACAGCGGTTTCTGCGGCGGACACTTGCTGCCAGCCCCGATATCCAGCTCGACTTTCGCTGGATCGACTCAACTCGGCGGGATTCCTGGCCAATCGATTTGGGGCAGGAACTTACCCGCGACTACAAGGTGTTTCTGATTGGCGACCTCGATGCGGATGCTTTCAGACTAGCCGACTTGACCGGGCTGCGGGCACGGGTGGAGGCGGGGGCCGGCATCGGTCTCTTGGGCGGTTTTCATGCCTTCGAGGCCGGGGGCTGGGGCAGTTCACCACTGGGCCGATTACTGCCCTACGAGAAGGATGCCCTGGCCCGTCAGCGTTTTGGCGAACCGATTCGGCAAGACCTGCATCTGCGAGGGCCGCTGCAGTTGCTGCCTGATCGCCGCTTCGGGGGCATTTCGATTCTGCGCCAGGCTGAGACAGCTGCGGATTCGCTGGCGGTCTGGCAGGGGTTACCTCCCCTTGACGGTGCCAACCGCATCAAACGTTTGCTGCCGCTTGCCAAGCCATTGGCAGTCACTGCTGCAGGTCAGCCTCTGTTGGTCGCTCGAGAGTATGGACTGGGACGGGTGCTTACCTTTGCCGCCGACTCGACCTGGCGATGGGTGATGCAAGGGAAGGAAGAAGTCCATCGCCGGTTCTGGCGGCAGCTGGTGCTTTGGCTGGCTCGTCGTGATGATGCTGACGGTGAAACACTCTGGCTCAGATTGGCCAGACGGCGGCTTGCCGTCGGCAGCCCACTCGAGTTTGACACTGGAATCACCCTTCCCGATGGCACGCTTGTGGAAGGGCTTTCCCTTTCAGCCGTGGTGATCGACCCCAGTGGAGAAAGTCGTCCAATCAGGCTTACGCGGCGCGGAGAAACATTTACCGGAACGATCACAGGCTGTGCCGAGCCGGGCGACTGGCGGCTGGTGGTGCGATCAGGTCCTGATCAGAATGAGGCATCAGCTCGGTTCACTGTCTTCCGGCAGGACTTGGAACTGGCTAATCCACATGCCAACGCTCTTTTGATGCGGCAGATTGCCAGCGTCACCGAAGGAGGCGTGCGGCTGCCCGAGGAACTCGCTGACATCTTCACGACGCTGGCTGAAGCACCGGCTGAATTCACCAGAACTGAACAGTGGTCGGCATCGCTTTGGGACAGCTGGCCACTCCTGATGGTATTAGCGAGCTGTCTCTGCCTCGAATGGTATCTCCGCAAACGCTGGGGCCTGGTCTAGCTATCTGCGGCGCCGCCCAGTCTGACGGCCCCCGGCGGTGCGGAAAAGCCTTCCAGAGCCGCGAGAATGTGGTCTTTGGCCTGTGGTTTCCGTCTTTGGCCGCCTCTTCCATCCTGCTACCGTCTTTTCACCGAGCGTCCGCCGGGATGGGGCCGCCGAATCGTCTGCCGGGAGTGCGGCTGTGCCGAAACGACGACCGATTCGTGACAAACTGCTGGTCGTCGGACTACTCGTCGGTTTCATGGTCAGCCTGCTGTCTGCCAGTAGCTTTCTGGGCGTCTATTCATACCGACGGCTGGTACGGGCGCTGAGTAGCCGGGCAACTGAACTGCCCCGGGCCAGCCGGTTGGCCGCTTGTGTTGGCCGGCTGCGTCTGGCCCATGCGCGGGCAGTAGCCGCTGTCGATGTGGGCGTGTGGACGGATTCACCAGTGGCCAGCGACGATGCAGTTGCTCTGCTTGAGTCGGGTGAGCCCGAGTTCCAGCCAGTAACGGCCAGCGGGGCCGAGGCAGACGATGAACAGCGTGCTGCGACAAACAATCATCCTCTCCCTGATCCAACTGACCAACTGCCTGCAAATGGGTCGCTCCTCAGCCAGATCGCCCAGACCGGGGCTGCCCTCGATGCGTATTGCCGTGAGTTGGCGGCCGGTGAACTCGATGAACGACCGTTTGGCGACCGTAGCCGTGAGCGGGAGACTGCTCGCCGGATCGCTTTCGAACTGAAGGCAATCTGGCAACTTGCCCAAGAAGCTGCCGCCGTCCCCCCGGTTCGAAACGTTACTGAGGGCAACCCACTGATTGACGAGCGGCTCGTCAAGCTGACTGCAATCGGCCCCTCGCTCGACTCGTTGGCGGAGTTGTCGGCAGCCCTACCCACCTTTCTTCAGGCTCGGATGCATGATCTTGCCCATGATGTCCGTGCTCGGTACCGAACACTCATCATCACCACCTGGGCGGCGGCTCTAGCGGCTTCGCTCCTTCTGTTTGGACTCGGGGGGCTCACCTATCGCTGGGTCTTCAAGCCACTGCGGCATCTCGGTTACGGTTCGCGGCGGATTGCCGCCGGAGATTTCGGCCACCGTATCGAGATCGACACAAAGGATGAGATTGCTGAACTGGCGGCTGCGCTCAACGATATGACAGCTCGGTTTCAGGAGATCCGTGATGACCTCGACCGTCAGGTTCAGCTTCGCACCAAAGAGGTGATCCGCAGCGAACAGCTTGCCAGCGTGGGATTTTTAGCCGCGGGTGTTGCCCATGAAATCAACAATCCATTGGCTTCAATCGCCATGTGCGCAGAGTCACTGGAGGATCGGCTGGATGGAGGTGCTGATGCCGTCACGAACCGCTATCTCCAACTCATTCAGAATGAGGCCTTTCGTTGCAAGGGAATCACTGAGCGGCTACTCGACTTCTCACGAGTCGGTGAGGTGCGGCGGCAGGCGACGGCCGTCCGGGTGCTGGTGGCCGATGTAGTCGACATGCTTCAGCATGTGGGCCGGTTTGCCGACAAGCAGGTTTCATTTGCAGATGGCCCTGATGTGCTTGTGATGGCGAATCCCCAAGAGATCAAGCAGGTAGCCCTCAACCTGATGGTCAATGCCTTCGATTCGATCGATTCAGGAGGAAATGTCAGGGTGAGTGTCAGCCGTGATGGCGATGAGGCGGTGCTGGTGTTGACCGATGACGGATGTGGCATGGACAAGGAAGTGCTACAGCACCTCTTCGAGCCTTTCTTTACCCGTCGAGCGTCAGGGCAGGGCACCGGCCTCGGCCTTTCAATTGTCCACCGTATCATTGCCGACCACGGAGGTCGGATTGAGGTAACGAGCCCTGGGCCGGGAGCAGGATCGACCTTCCGGGTCATCCTGCCAGTGGCCCAGATAGGCACCGCTGGTCCGGCGCCGACATCCCCGGCGATTGGCAACGGAAAAACCGAAATAACCCAGGCGGAGAAGCAGCATGCCAACAGAGCAGCCTGACCAGCAACAGAGACCCGGGCGGGCCGAACGGCCACTAAGGATTCTCTTCGCCGATGACGAACCGTCGATTCAGGAACTGATGCGGCTGGAGCTGCCGCGACTCGGCCACGATGTGACTGTCTGCCCTGACGGCCGGACGGCAGTCGCAGCTGTCGAACGCAGCGAATACGACTGCCTGCTGGTTGACCTCGACATGCCAGGGCTCGGCGGGCTGGATGTGATTCGTCGGGCCCGGGAAATAGCGGCTGATACAGAAGCAGTGATTATCACCGGCAAGTCATCCCTTGAGACCGCGATTGCTGCCGTCCGGCAGGGTGTTTTCGACTATCTCACCAAGCCGTGTCGGCTGGCCGATATTGAGACGGTTCTCGGCCGGGTTCGGCGGAAGCGGGAGTTAACCCTGAAAGTACGGGCACTCGAACGCCGTGTCCGTCAGGCAGAGGGTAGCCTGCAGATGATCGGCCAAGCGGCGGCTATTGAGCAGATGCAGGCACTTGTCAGCCGGGTGGCTGCCAGTGAGGCAACGGTGCTAGTGCGGGGTGAAACCGGTACCGGCAAGGAGCTGGTGGCCCGGTCGATTCATGAACAGAGCCAGCGGGCTGAGGGGCCGCTGGTCACTATCAACTGTGGAGGCCTGCCCGAGCAGTTAGTCGAAAGTGAGCTCTTCGGTCACCGGCGGGGGGCCTTCACCGGAGCCGACGAGCACCGAGCAGGGCTCTTCGAGGTCGCTGATGGCGGTACGCTGTTCCTTGATGAAATCGGCGAGCTTCCCTTGGCGCTACAGTCAAGGCTGTTGCGGGTGCTTGAATCGGGTGAGATACGTCGGGTCGGTGATAATCATCCCATCATGGTCGATGTGCGGGTGGTTTGTGCGACCCACCGGTCGCTCGAAGAAATGGTTGCCGACGGCACCTTTCGAGAGGATCTGCTCTTCCGTCTCAACACCTTTGAAATCGAGACACCGCCACTCCGTGAGCGGCTTGATGACCTGGCGGATTTGGTCGACCACTTCGTCCGGCTTCGCCGCCCTCAGGCTCCACCGCGGGCAGAGGTGATTTCAGCCGATGCGATTGACGTTCTGCAGCGGTATCGCTGGCCGGGGAACATCCGTGAACTGGCCAACTGTATCGAGCATGCCGTTGTCATGTGCGATGAGTTGCCGCTTCGGTCAGAGCATCTTCCGCCCCGAATCTGCCGGGCAGCCGAGTCGGCCCCAGGGCTGTCCCCGCTTGCGCCCACTCGACAGCTGTCGAGTGGTGGCGATGAATGCCAGTCGACCGGCGACCGCCCACTGACGCTTCGTGACCTTGAGATGCAGGCGATTTTGACTGGGCTTGAACGTAATAGCGGTAACAAATCGCGGACGGCCGAGGAACTTGGGATCAGCCTGAAGACGCTCTACAACAAGCTCAACCAGCACACTGACGCTGTCGCTGCCCAAGAGGCCGCCTGACTTGTCGAAGGTCAGGTCTTGCGAACAACACCGGCGAGCACACCGAGAACCTTGGCCGAGCGGACGTAGATCGGCTTCATTGCGGCATTCGCCGGCTGCAACCGAATCCGGTCCCGCTCAGGAAACCACTGCTTGAGGGTTGCCTCGCCATCTTCGGTCTGGGCGACCACAATGTCACCTGATCGGGCGGTGTTTTGCTTCTCGATGATCACCCAGTCACCATCAGCAATCTGGGCATCAATCATCGAGTCGCCCATCACCTTCAAGACGAAGTGGTCATCGCGGTCAAAGAGTTCCTCGAAATCGAATCGCTCGCGTTGTTCTTCGGCCGCTCGCAGGGTGCCGGCCGCGACCCAGCCGGCCATCTGGAGCCCCCGGCTGTGTGGTGATTCAGTGACCAGCTCAATGGCCCGCGACATGTTGCGGCCCCTGGTGATCAGGCCCTTTTTTTCCAGTGCTTTGAGATGACAGACCACACCGTTGGGTGAGCGGATGTCGAATGCCAGTCCAATCTCTCGGACGGTCGGCCCAAATCCCCGCGAGTAGATCTTGTCGCGGATGAAGTCGTAGATTTCCATCTGGCGAGCGGTTGGCATATCACCGGCATCTTGGCTCTCTTCTCCATTTCCTAGCAAGGACGCCAGTTCGGATGTTGGCCGCTTGGCTGGGGTGTAGGCACGAGCCCGCTTGACGGCAGGGCTTGTCCGCTTGGGACTGCGGGTGGCAGTCTTCTTCAGTCGACGACTTGCTGAGGGCTTGGCGACGGGTAGACGAGGCATCGGTTTCGCTTTCTGCGGAAGTGATCGTGTCGTTGAAGGCGGGAGGACTCACTTTCGATAGCCTCATCATACTATACACGAGTTCATTGTCAAGCTCTGGCGGGCGGAGTGGCCAATCCTCGGCAACGGATCTACGTGACGCTTGGTGGCGTCTGGCCTCTACAATAGTTTCGGCAACGCACCTGACGTGGCCGTGCTCGGGCAATGAGAGGAGCCTTTTCATGATCGGTCGAAACGTGGTGGGGTCTGGCATTCGATGGAGGGTGCTGCGAGCAGGTGGGGTTTTGCTGATGCTGTTCACGGTGTTGCCAGCAGGTCTGCCTGTGGCAGCAGCGGAAGCCCAGCGGCTGGCCGTAATTGCTGTGACCGGTTCGCTGCCTGACGGCGTCGGGCAGGATGGACTGCTGGCCGACGTATCGCCGCAGTTGCATCGAATGGTGCAGCGGCTCGACCGGGCGGCGGCCGACGAGACGGTACGGGGGGTGTTGCTTTCGATTCGTTCGCCTGCGATTGGCCGAGCCCGGGCAGCCGAACTACGGGAGGCAATTGGCCGGATTCGAGCGGCCGGCAAACCGGTGGTTGCCCATCTTGTGAGCGGAGAGCCGGTTGACTACGCCGTGGCAGCCGCCTGCGACACCATCTTGATGCCACCAGCTGCAAATCTAGCGCTGACCGGAGTTCGGGCTGAGGTGACCTTTTTCAAGGGCCTGCTCGACCGGCTTGGGGTACAGGCTGAAATTCTTCAGGTTGGTGAATTCAAGGGGGCTGGCGAGCCACTTACCCGTGAGTCAATGAGCGAACCGCTCCGGCAGCAATATGAAGCCTTTGTTGGTGATCTTTTCGAGCAGCTTGTCGAACAGGTTACGAGCGACCGAGGGCTGGTAGCTGAGCGGGTACGGGAATTGATCGACATCGGCGTTTTCACGCCTGAGGCGGCTCGGCAGACCGGGTTGATCGATGGCATCGCCTATGAAGATGAGGCGATCAGTGGCCTTGCTGGTCGGCTGGCAATCGACCAGCCAAAGCTGGTCCGCGACTACGGCAAGCGGGATATCGATACTGATTTCTCCGGGCTTACCGGCCTGATGAAGCTGGTTGAGGTGTTTTCAGGGGCCCCGTCCGGAAGCCGGGTGAGCACCGCCGGTAAAGTCGCGGTGATCCACGTCCGCGGTGAGATCGTTGAGGGGAAGGGAAGCGTCGGTATGCTCGGCGGTGAGGCGGCCGGCAGCGAGACAATCATCAAGGCAATCCAGCAGGCCGTCAAAGACGACAGTGTGGCTGCCCTGGTGATGCGGATCGATTCGCCCGGTGGTTCGGCGTTGGCCAGTGACCTCATCTGGCGGGAGCTTGACCGTTGCGAGAAGCCGGTTGTGGCCAGTCTTTCCGACACGGCTGCCAGCGGCGGCTACTACATTGCTGTTGCGGCAGACCGGATCGTTGCCGCACCCGGTACCCTGACCGGATCGATTGGTGTGGTCGGTGGCAAGATTGCTGTGGGCGGAGCGCTCGAGGCCTACGGCATCCATACCGACGTCGTCAGCCGCGGTCGTAATGCAGGCTGGCTTTCGGCGCAGCAGCCATTTGCAGAGCATGAGCGAGAGGCATTTTTCGCCACCATGCAGGATATTTACCGGCTGTTCACGTCAAAGGTGGCAACCGGCCGTCGGCTCGACAGTGAACAGCTGAAAAAGCTGGCCGAGGGGCGGGTGTTCACCGGTCGCATGGCCCTGCAGGCTGGCCTTATCGACCAACTCGGCACGCTTGATGTGGCAGTTGCCGAGGCAGCGAGACTGGCGGGATTGGAGGAAAGTACACAGCCGGAGCGGCTCCTGCTGCCGGAGCCTCGGGGACTATTCGACGAGTTCCTTGGCGTCGATACTGGCCGTTCACCGTCACCTGCAGTGGTGACACAGCACCTTGAGCAACAACTGCTAGCTGCGGTTCAGCGGCTTGCAGGGTTGGGGCCACTTCACCCAACAATCCTTGAAAAAATGGCACGGCAGATGAGGCTCCTTGCCCTTGTCGGATCAGGCGAGCCACTCATGCTGTTGCCGGCGGACGTCAGCGTCCGCTGATGCGTCGCGAGATGACGAAGATCGAGAGCGTCACTGGAACTTGTCAGCGGACGATTGTTCCGCTTACCAAGCGAAGTGGGCGAACGCCTTGTTGGCGTCGGCCATGCGGTGGACGTTCTCCCGCTTGGTAATCGCCGCACCTTCACGTTTGTAGGCCGCGATGATCTCTTCAGCCAACTTCTGGTACGTCGGCCGGCCCTTCTTGTCACGGACCGAAGAGAGAATCCAGCGGATCGCCAGCGACTGCTGCCGGTTGCGGCTGACCTGCATCGGCACCTGGTAGGCGGCACCGCCGACGCGTTTTGAGCGAACTTCAACTGCTGGCTTCACGTTTTCAACGGCCCGGGTAAAGATTTCGATCGGCTCGTCGTCGGTGATCTTTTCGCCGACGACGTCCATCGCCTTGTAGAAGATCTGCTGAGCGACGCTTTTTTTGCCGTCGAGCATGAGGCAGTTGATGAACTTGCTAGCCAGCAATGAGCCAAACTTCGGGTCGGGTCGCAGCTGGGTGCGGCTGGCGGTGATGCTTCCCATGAACGTGTGATCCTTAAATCAATCTGGGGAGATGTGGTGGTCGGTTAGCCCCGCTTGGCACCGTAAAGGCTGCGGGACTGCTTGCGGCCCTGCACGCCGAGCGTGTCGAGGGCACCGCGGATAACGTGATAGCGAACACCCGGAAGGTCGCGGACACGGCCACCGCGGATCAGCACAATGGAGTGCTCCTGGAGGTTGTGGCCTTCACCGGGGATGTACACGGTTACTTCTTTTTGGTTCGAGAGCCGTACCCGGGCGATCTTCCGCAACGCGGAATTCGGCTTCTTGGGCGTCATTGTCCGAACCTGCAGACAGACGCCACGCTTCTGCGGGCAGCGGTCAAGAACAGGAGACTTGGAAAACTTTCGCTTTGGTCGGCGGCGGCTGCGGACGAGTTGGCTGATCGTGGGCATAGTCACATATTGTGTTTGGGGTGGCCTGCCGCTGGGCAGGCGAACCACAGATCATAGCCCACGACTGGGCGAGACGGAAGCGGCTACAAAAAAATGGGGTGAGACGCTGGCTCGGGGGGCGGTGAAAGTCTCGTTGCTGCCGAAAATGGCGTTGTCACCCGGTCGTTCCGCTTCGATTTGGGCGACATTTTCAGAGGCTCCTCAAGCGTTCACCCAACCCCCTTCGCCTCGTTCCGCGTGCTGCATCTTCAGGCAGCCACGATCGGAGGTGACTGGATCAGCAGGACGCGGAGCGTCGCGGCCGCTTTGTGCCGGCTCGGCGGCAGGAAGCAACAGGACATTACCGTGCCGCCGGGACGAGGATTTCGCCGCGGCCGCCACAGAGGGTGTCTCCATGCCACTGCTGCCAGGGGCAACACCAGTTACCGGTGGTGGCAGTAGCAAAGCCCACGCTCGATAATTGCTGGGCCAGCAGTGGCAAAAAAGCCGGTGTCCAGACAGCGCCCCGGCGAAATGTTGGCGGGAGCCAGGCTGTAACGTCTTCGGCCTCGGTTGCCCCGAGCAGAATGACTGACCCACGCCGCATACCCAGCCCAGCAAATTTTCCGGGCCTGCCCGCGACCAGCACCGTGCCGGCAAGCATTTCGAAGCCCGCGGCCTCACCGCAGTCACTCCCCACGACGAGTATGCCTCGCCGCATCCGGCTACCGGCCAGACTGCCGACAGAGCCGCCGATCGTGACACTGCCACCGGTCATTCCTCGCCGCTCACCCGGAAGGGCGGCTGCCGCGTTGTCGCCAGCATTGCCGCCAACTCGGACAATGCCGCCGGCCATGCCGCAGGCCAGCCAGTCACCGGCATCTCCGCTGACATCCAGAATGCCACCGGTCATGCCCTCACCCGTATGCCGGCCGACATCGCCATGGACCACCACCTCACCCCGGGTCAGCCCTGCCCCGAGATAGTGCACCCGGGAGAAGTCGCCGTGACAGTGCAGCACCCCATCAGCTGCGTTGCCGCTTACGCTGAAGCAGTCGGACAACCGGGCCGGCCGACCGTCGCAGCTGATTGGGAACTGCTCAACTTCGCTGGCTGAGGATTCGGCAAGTCGCTCGGGCAGCAGGCCAGCCAGCGAGACGCTGCCCCAGGTGCCCGGGTGGTCAGCAGGGGGAGATCGGAGGACAAGTTCAAGCGACATGGCAATGGCAGTGCGTCAAGGAAGCCAGAAGTATGCACTCCGGCCGGCCGATGGCCCAGCCGGAGGCCGTCTGACCACCGACTGGGCCCGTGGCCACCAATTAGCTGCCGCTGAGAACCGGCACCTTTCGCGAGGTGCTCGTGGGCGACTTGGTCAGATCGACCGTTAGCACGCCCTTGTCGTAGTGCGCCTTTACCTGGTCCGGATCGACCGCTTCGGGCAACGGGATGGCCCGACTGAAGCCACCGTAGTGGCTTTCCCGGTGGGTCCAGCCGTTATCAGCCGACTTGGTCTCAGACTTCTTCTCGCCGGCAATCACCAGCCGATCCTCTGAAACGCTGACATCGACATCCTTTGGATCGATACCGGGCAGTTCAGCCCGGATTCGAATCGCCGTGTCGGATTCGGCCACATCGATTGCCGGCAGCCAGCGGCCTGGCTCACTTGCCTCGAGCCATCCCGGTGCCATCGAAGAGCGGCTGAAAAAGCCCTCAAGCAGTCGGTTCATCTCGTTGCGGAAGTCGGTCAGCGAAGAGGGGTTGGCGGGCTCCATGCCAAACGAACGCTTTGTGCGAAAGGGGATCAAACTCATCTGTCTGCTCCTTTGTCTTTCGGAGGGGAATGGAAACCAAACACGACACTTCAAATGACCATCGGCAGTGGCCACCGACGGCTCGGCCGGCAGGCAGCCGTTAGCCGGCGGTGACCGGAATCGTTCGCGGCCGGACTGCCGCCAGCCGGGGCACTCGTACGGTCAAGACGCCGTTACGATAGGCCGCCGCGGTCTGGCTGCCGTCAAAGCCCTCGCCAATCTGGAACGAGCGGCGGTAGTCGCCGACCCCGTACTCCTGTCGGACAGGATTGCCGGCCTGTGGCCTGCCGCGCACGGTCGCGGTGATGGCGAGCACGCCATCATCAAAACTGACATCGATCTGTTCGGCCACCGAGCCGGGAATGTCGGCGACCAGCACCAGTTCGCTGCCGCAGTCGGCGATATCGACGTTGGGCCGGTAGGTCAGTCCGCGGTCAGTTTCGGCCGCGGTGGCCTGCCGCTCTGGTGCGAGGCTTGTCTGGGGGGAAGCAATCATGATGAGGTTCTCCTTTTGATAGTTGAAATGAAGAGTCACATTTGCAGCCAACGTTTCTCGTCAGCTTGCCGACACCGCCACCTTGTGAGGTCGGCAGGCGGCAGCCTTTGGGCAGGTCACCGTCAGGACGCCACCATCGAGGCGGGCCACGACGCCTTCAGGATCGACAGCCGTCGGCAGCGAAAGCCGTCGTTCAAAGGCCCCGGTTCCTCGCTCCCGGCGATGCCAGGTGAGTTTATGAGGTTCAGCGGCGGCCCCAGCGGCGTCGGCGGACTCAGCGCGTTCGATCGGATTGGCGCGTCGTCCCGCCAGCGTCAGCTCATCGTCGATGGCGGTGAGTTCGAGATCTGCTGGCTCCAAACCGGGCAGTTCCGCCTCAATCAGAATCGCCTCATCGGTTTCAAAGACATTGACTGCGGGAAACGGCTCACTCGTCCCCTGTCGCGTCCAGCCGTGAAGCGGTGGGGCGGCAGTCAGCGTTGTCCAGAGCCGATCCATCTCATCGCGCAAGTCCTCAAGCGGGTGCGCGTACCCGACACGAAGCATCTGCATGGCAAGTTCTCCAGGAACATGAACACGGTCCACTCAACCGTCGCCGTCCCTGGGTGCTCCGCAATCATTCGCATTCACGGATGCCAAAGACAAGCCGGTAAGTACGGACCGTCCTCTGACCATGGCTTTTCCTCCCCGCCAACCGATTGGAACGGGAACGTCCAGCCGATTCACTGGATATGGGGAAGTGCAAAGGACGTGCCAAAAATCCCTGTGGCGGCTACACCAAGTTGCACGCGGGCTGCTTGTGAGGTGTTCCCAAATTTCTCGAACATTTTCGCAGGAAAACCGAAGAACTCCCGCCTGCCCGCGGCCGGTCACCGAAGCGTGTCAGTGAGACCTTGCCGGTCAGAGCAGTCCTGTTGACTGTCAGGCTGGCAGAGCAGACAAAAAGCCGGTCAAAACGGCGGTTGTCATGTTGTTCGCGGGCAGCCAGCCCCTATACTCGCAGACTTGTCGCAAGAGCTTTCGAGTCAACTCGGCTTTGTGACGGACACACCGAACGCGGAACGACCATGCGATTCACCCTGCTCGATCGAATCACTGAGATTGACCCTGGCAAAAGCATTACTGCCGTCAAAGCGGTGTCGCTGGCGGAGGAATATCTTGGGGATCACTTCCCTCGCTTTCCGGTTCTCCCCGGTGTCTTCATGCTTGAGGCAATGACACAGGCCGCTGCTTGGACCATCCGGCTGGGTGAGGACTTTGCTCACAGCATGGTGGTGCTGCGGACTGCACGAAACGTCAAATATGGCGATTTTGTGGAACCCGGACGGGTCCTGACCGTGCGGGCAGAAGTTGTCTCGCAGGATGCTACCCGGACCAAGGTAAAGGCGAGTGGCATGGTGGGCGAACGAACCAGTCTGACAGCTCGGCTGGAGCTTGAGCGATACAACCTCGCCGACCGGCGTCCGCATGGTGAAGCTCTCGATGCCCGGGTTCGGGCCGAGATGCGGCGGCTCTGGTCGGTCCTCAATCCACCCCGGCGAGCCGACGCCCAGCCGCGGCGAACGGTCTACAGCCTTTCGGCGGCCTCTCCTGCCTCGGCTCAGCCCAGCACGGTCTGAATCTACGACTCGTGCCGGTGTTAAGGGTTATCCCGCCGCGGGGGGTCTGGAAATGCCGACTGTGGCTTTCCAATCCCGGGCGTCGACAGTACAACCTACGTGCGTAGTCTAGGTTCCCAACTCCCTCCGAAGGTGAGATGTCGATGCCGTCCCGTGATGAAATCTACGAAAAAGTGAAGGCCTCACTCGTCGATGCACTTGGTGTGGACGATGACGAAGTGACCCCAGAGGCCACCATGGTCGGCGATCTCGGTGCGGAGTCGATTGACTTCCTCGATATCGTGTTCCGGCTTGAAAAGGCATTCGGCATCAAGATTCCTCGCAGTGAACTCTTCCCTGAAGACGTGCTGTCGAGCACCGATTTTGTTGTCAACGGCAAGCTGAACGAGGCCGGACTGGCTGCGTTGAAAGAGCGGATGCCATTCGTTGACCTGACCAAGTTCGAAGCAAACCCGAGCGTCCAGAATTTCCCCAACACGCTCACGGTTGAGGACATGGTTCGCTACGTTGCCAGCAAGCTTGGTGACTGAACCCCGC
>CAZKSP010000029.1:0-16517 GCA_964555385.1 uncultured Chitinophagaceae bacterium | reverse complement strand
ATCGACTGGCACCATCTGAATACCACGGTCGAGACACTTGCAGCCGAGACCAAGGAGATCTTTCAGGGACTCCTCAGCACCCGTTTACAGCCGATGCCAGGAGCCACCAGTCTCGTCCAACGCGTGGAGGAATCTGGTCGCCCCTGCGGGGTTGCCACCAGCAGCGGGCCAGAGTTTGCTCACGACGTCCTTACCCGGGTCGGGCTCCTGGATCAGATTGGGTTCGTCCTGACAGCCGCTGATGTCAGTCAGGGAAAGCCCCATCCGGAGATCTATCAACTGGCGGCAAGTCGTGCCGGAGTACCACCAGAACAGATGCTGGTCTTTGAAGACTCGGCCACCGGGTGTGCCGCGGCGGTAGCGGCCGGAGCGATCGTTGTCGCCGTCCCCGGTGGGCACAGCCGTCGCCACGCCTTTCCCGGTGCCCACTTCATTGCTGAGTCACTCGCCGATCCACGAATCGCTGAACTCTTAAGCGAACCCGCCAAGCCCTAACGGCTAGCAACTGGCAGGCTCTGAGACCGGGCGGAAAACTCCGGTGCGTACCGACTGCGGATGGAGGCAAAGCCGCTCGAGGCCCGGCCTCGGTGGGCCACCCGCAGCGAATACTCAAAGACATGCGTCCCCTCCGGCAGCCGCTCAAAGAACAATTGCGTACTGGCATCACGGGTCACCTGGTACCAGCCAACGCCATCGGCCCACTTCCAACCTGAGAGTACATCGACTGGCTCGGTCAGGCTGGGCCGATGATCGGCCAGTTCCAGAAACTCATAGGCCCGGTCGCTGGTCACCACCAGCCGCACAACCAGCTCATCGCCTACGGTTACCTTTGTTTCAGCTGTGACCGGTTCAAGCACTGGCCCCGCCTTGGTAAAGGTCTTCACAAACAGTTCCTTCGTGATCGCCAGTTCTGTCCGGCCGGCGGCCTCGACGTTCTCTATTTGATCAAGGTACTGCCAGTGGACCCCACCAAAGGCGAGCCCACGTCCGGCTGGCTTGGCAAAGGTAACGGCGGCCATCGCCGGCTTAATCTCCCGCCGCACAAAGCGGGTCTCAAAAAACCCGGTGCCTGCCTCGGGCTTACTCACTCCTGCCTCGCCCGGCTTGATCGGCTCGCCCCCAACAGTCACCACCAACTGGCTGGCATCCCCCAGGAGGTCACGGCCCCGACCCAGCAGCACGCCAACAGCATCGGCGGTCGCCCGGCTACCCGGCCAGCGGCTGGTCCGCTTCTGCTGAACGAGCCAAGCTTTCATTGCCTCGACCGATTCAGCGTCACCGGCCACCTCATCAAAGGCCTCAATCAACACCGTCTGGGTCTCAATCGGTGCCGCGAGCCAGCTCCACCAACTGGGATGCCGCTGCCGCCACCACATGCCCTGCCAGTTGTCCTCGCCTCGGTCAGCGGTCTGCTCACCTCGCGGGCCACCCACCGCCCGCTGCCGCAGGCTTTCAACGACTGAGCCGGCGGTTTCCCGCTCGCCGTTACGGGCAAGCGCGATCGCCAGCTGGCCCTGACTGCGGTTGTGGGAGAGTTCCGTCCAGCTCTGCCGGCCAACCTTCACGCACCAGGCATGGGCCACGGCCGCCGGTCCCTGAAGCGGCACGTCCTCAAGGAAGAAGCTGCGGGCATAGAGGGCAAAGACCCCCAGCGGCGTCAGCACTGGCTCTGCCGCCAAGGCCTCGTTGCCTGCCTTGCGGGCTCGGGCAGCCCGGCGTTCAGCCCACTCTTTTTCTTCGATCAGCCGCTGGTCGATCCAAGGCACCGCAGCAGTTGCCGGAGAAACATCGATCGCTACGCCGCTTGCCCGCAGCCGACCGAAGCCAGCCACAATCGAAAGCGTGATTGAGTCACAGGAGCGGCCACCGGGGAACCAGGGCCAGCCACCGTCGGGGTTCCGCAGGCTATTGAGCCGATTGATCGCTGCGGCCAATTCGTTTTCGACGCGAGTGGCATCAAAGAGCATCGCGATGCGAGCCCGAGCCTCCCGTTCATCGGTCGCCTCACGAACCCAGGGCGTCTCGGCCAGCAGTGTCTTCACCAGTTCGGTGTTCTTTTCAAGCGGGCTCTCCAGGGCAGCGGTGCCCCGCCACTGCTCGAAGATCTGGGCGATCCGCGGGTCGGACGCGACCAGATGCCGGGCGTAGGCATTGGCATAGAGCCGATGAAAGAGCGTGTCGATGCTCTCATCAGATTGCTCCATTAAATAAGGCAGGGCCAGCACGGCATACCAGGCTGGGTTTGAAACTGCCTGCACGACCAGCGACTGGCTATCGATATTTGGGTGGCCAGCGGATGCTGCCAGTTTGTCGAGGCTGACCTCGCGGGTCTCGCCCCCTCGTACCGTCACCGGAATGGTCTCTGTCACCAAGACTTTTCGTGGCAGCACCGGCAGCAGAGCCTCTTCGCCATCGGAAAGTGGTCGGGCTGAGCCGGTGGCGGCACCTGTGGCCAGATACCGCAGCACATCGGTGCCGTCGGCGACTGTCACCGGAAAGAAGACCGACGCCGAGGCACCAGCCGCAAGGTCGAAATCCTGCTCGGCGGGGCCATCAATGAGTGTGTCCCGTGAATCATTCGTGCGAGCATCAAACAGGGCCAGCCGCACCTTGCCACTTAGCCGGCCGGTCGAGCGATTGCTCACCTTGACGGGAAACTGGATGACGTCGCCCTCCCGCAGAAATCGCGGGGGCAGTGGCTCGACCATCAGATCCTTGGCGGTCACGCAGGTATCCATCAGCGTGCCACTACGAAGCTGCTCGTCATGAGCCAAGGCCTTAAACTGCCAGGTCGTCAGCGTGTCTGGCAGAGTGAACTCAAGCGTAACCGTGCCGCTGTCATCGGCTACGAGCGACGGCAGGAAAAACGCAGTCTCAGCCATATTCCGCCGAGGCGGTGGAGCAGCCGCTGTGTCAGTCGTGCCAGAGCCTGGTTCGGCTGAGCCACTATCCTGACGTTCTTCCAACTCAGCACCTGCCCCCTTGAACTTTCTTGCATTCGCAGGCATTCCCTCATCGGCGAAGTCTGCGGCCATTTCATTAGCCGGGGCCGCCATCGCTGCCATCGGCATCATCTCTCCCCGCCGCATCATGCGGCTACCAAGCATGCCGCCAAAGCCGCCCTGGAGCGGTGAGCCGAAAGGGGCACGCATTTGGTGATAGGAAATTGACACGCTTTCGTACCGCCGATTCCACGAGCCCTGAATCGGACGCAACTGCTGCTCGCTGTTGGTGAAGCTGACCTGCTGATGGCTTGACTCGCGGGCAAAGAGCCCGAGGAAGCCTCCCGGCCAGGCATGCGAGGCCAGCGCGTCGAGCGACTGGTCATAAAGGGTCGCTACCATCTCGGCGAGCGCGGGGGCAGCTGGCCCCGCCAGTGGATCGGCCACGGTCTTGATCGTCGCCCGCCAAATCTCCTGGGTGGCTGGCTCAAGCTTTCGAGTGAACCGCTGCCATTCGATGGCAAGCTGTTTGGTGGTCCAGGGAACGTCAACCATTCGTGACGCCTCGTGCAGTCGGCCATCCCGAACCATCCAGGCCCGGACAGTTACGCCACCACGGTGGGCCTCCGTCAGCTTCAGGCTGACTGGCGTCTGCGTGCGATCGGGTTTGGTCCAGAACCGCTCCAGCAGTTTGCCGTCCTTGACCAGCTCAACGAGCATCCGTCCACGCTCATAGCCCGTGCCGGTGAGGGCCAGCAGTTCGCCTCCCACCTCGACCCGATCGGCTTCGGTCTGCAGCACGAAGGCTCGCTTGATGCCGTACGTCGTGGCAGCGGGATCGACCACTTCGATCAGCCGGCTCGCCTTCACAGCTGGGCGGCCTGCCACGCCGGGAACGGTGAACATGGCCCGGTAGATGCCCGCCGGAAGGGTCACGGTCGCCACCGCCTTGCCGGTAGCGGCGTCGGTGGAGTCTTCGGCGACGAACACATCTTCACCGTCGGCCCAGGTCTCGGGCTTGGCCGGGTCGGGGGCGGGAAGCTCAGGCTGCCCACCGGTTGTCCCCCGCCAGAGCCCCGGGGCTGGGTAGGGCATCGGCCGGCCCCCGAGGTGGCCCCGATCGACCTCGGCCGGCTGTACCAGCCGCGTCACCCGCAACTGCCCGGTTGCTCCGCGGGGCTCGCCGTCGAGTGAGGTCGTGCTGATGGTCAGCGGAACCCGAGCGGGCTTGTCGGCCGCAGCCGCCTGCCAGTCGGCTGCCTCGATGCCAGCCTCAAGATCGGTGTAGCCAGCCGAGACCCGGCGGTCGGCTGTACGGGTTTCACCACCGGTGTCGGTGACGTCAGCGGTGATCGAATAGGTAAAAACCGGCAGCGACGCCTCCGGCACGCTTCGGTCGGGTACCGCCGGGAAGGTCACCGTGAATGTGCCGTCGGCATCGCTGGTGGCCGTGCCGCGAGCGATCCGCCGGCTGCCACTGTCGAACGGCAGCCAGGGAAAGGCCCAGCGGCACCAGATGGGAAACCGCATCTGCCGCTCGACCCGCCAGACAACCTTGGCCCCCGCGACTGCCAGCCCGGTGTAGGTGGTGGCGGTGCCGGTCAGCGATACCTCGCGGCCCAACTGCACCGACGCCGTTGGTGCAGCGAGTTCCACCTTGAACTTGGGCCGTTTGTATTCCTCGACGCGAATCGACGTTGCGCCCGACCCGCCGCTGCCTTGAACCTGCACCGACCAGCGGCCCGGCAGGGAGCCGGTCGGAATCGGAAACGTGCCGTGACAGGAGCCAAACTGGTTGGTCGTCAGCGACAGCTTCGCCTGCTCGCGGCCGTTGGCATCTCGAAGCACGACTTCGACGGATGATCGTTCGATTGTCTTGGCACTGCGGCCGTCGGCGGCCCGCTCGAGCAGCACGGCCTTGAACTGCACCAGCTGCCCTGGCCGGTAGATGCCACGGTCGGTCATCAGCACGAACGATCGCTGCGGCCGCTGCGTCTGATTATGACGCCAGAGATTGAACGGCTCGCTCAGCATCGTCTGCCGTTTCCCGGCCGCGTCGGCCGTGGCGACCAGCACCGCCTGCTGACCCGTTTCACCGTCCAGGCCATAGCGGCCCTCCGCGTCAGTCTGCGTCTTTCCCTTCTTGACGAACTGCGGCGGCCGCCCCTGCTGCCGCTGCCAGAGGGTCACTGTTGCCCCGGCCACTGGGTCACCACTGGCTGCGTCGACCACATAGCCCGTATGCCGGGCCTGCGACTGAGGATGATCAGTCACCGTGACAATGGCCAGCCGGCTGACCCAGACAAGGGTGGCAGCGACCACGTTATCGCGGCTACCAAAATCCTCACGGTGACTCGCCAGCAGCCAGTAGGCCCCGGGCAACAGCTCAGCAGCATCAAAGGCAGCCGCCACCGGCAGTTCATGGTGGGCCTGGCGATAGTCAGCGGTCGCCGGCAGATCGACAGCAAAGGTTTTCACTGCAGGCAGAGCGAGGATCGTCTTGCGGTCCTCATCGTCAAGCCATGATCCGGAGGGCTTGCCCGCTGCGAGACGTGCCTCCCAGTCAGCCTTGGCCAGCCGCAGATGCACCCGCGCCAGGTTGCGGTAGCTGACCGTGACCTCGGGCCACGGGGCGGCCCAGGTTCGCTCGGCCGAAAGGGAAAGTTCCTTCGCTTCGATCTGCGTCACGAGGTTGCGGCACTGCTTGCCACCAACGCTGTCAGGATGCTTCTCGATTGCGACCAGGGCCACCGCCCGGGCTTCGGCGGGGTCATCCTCCCGCAGGCTGGAGGCAAGATGAAAGCGAGCGAGTGCCGAAAGTTCGTGGTCAGCCGCCCGTTCGATGAAACCCCGCAACGCTGCCCGCAACGTCTCCTGCGGCTGGGCTTCCTCGCCTGCAACGGCTGCGTTCCCAGCCCACAGCAGCCGGTCGAGGTCGGCGGCAAGGAAGGCCGTGCGATCGGCGTCGTCAGCGTGAAACGCCA
The DNA here is from genome assembly GCA_964555385.1 of uncultured Chitinophagaceae bacterium. Taxonomy (GTDB): domain Bacteria; phylum Planctomycetota; class Planctomycetia; order Pirellulales; family UBA1268; genus UBA1268. The sequence continues at coordinate 10,591 of CAZKSP010000029.1, read as the reverse complement.
ACAAATCCTGATAAAGGCCGATGACGGCAAGCAGCGGCGAGTCGGTGTCGGTGGCTGTTCCGCTCTCCGCTGCAGCAGCCGGCTTCCACGCCCGGAACAGAGCCACATCACCAAGCGCCGGGCTTGAGGCCTCGAGTTCGAAGGCATCTTCGGGTTCGGCCAGTCCGCGTTCGCCGGTCGTGTAAAAGGCGATCGCATCATGGGCCACCACATCCCAGACGGTGGGCCGATAGGCCGACCCCATCGAGCCTGATTCGATGAGCATGCCCCAGTCACCGACCGGCAGTTGCTTCAGCCCCGCGTCAGCGGCGACTGCGATAGCAAACCGTTCGCGAATTTCGGTGACGATCTGCCGCAAATCCCAGGAGGCCATCTCAGCGAGATCGCGATCATTGCCTTCCACTGCCTGCGTCGTCCGCTGGGCGAACCGCCAGCGGTTGGCCTGGAAGAAGCTCCAGGTCCAGTTGGCCTGAATCGCCGCCAGCACTCCTCGAGCCTCGGCAGGTGCCGTCGCTGCCTGAGCAGCAAGGTCGACCAGCCGCTGGGGGTCATCAGCCGGCCGGTCGGCGTTGGTCACCAGCACCCGAGTGGCAATTGCCCGCGCGGCCTCCGCCCAGGCCTGCTCGGCCACGGCCACCTGTTCAACACCAGCCAGCAGGTCTCCGGCAGTCTTCGGCTTGCCCTCCTTGAGAGCCTGATCGATTTTCTGCCAGGTCTCTCGGCGGGGACCGGTCGGTTCAGCGGCGAAGCTCGCATCCATCAGGCCAAATCCTCCGAGCAAGGCTGCCAGGCAGATCAAAAAGCTGCCCAACCGGGTGGGGACAGAACGATACCGACGAGCGAACTTAGTCATGCTCAGATCCTGACGTTGCCGGGAATGCGGGACGAACCGGGGACCGTTCCGACGTGCGAGAAAACGTGTTGATGCGGTGTTTCGCCGCTCTTCTGACGCGGCCGATTGGTTGCCGTTACAGAAAAAGCGTCGTAAAATTGGGGAAAATGTCCCGCCGATCGACCCCTTGGCTCTCTCCGGGGGTCCGCGTCGCCCAGCAGGCTGCTTGGCGACGGCGACGTGGGTGTTCCCAACCAGACTCTTTGGAGTTGCGTCTATGGAACCCTCGCCTCTGCGGCTGTATTGCCAGCTGCCAGCTTGGCTCATGCAACGTATTGCAGGCTGTGCTGTTGCTGTCTGTCAACTTGGCTTGGCCACGGGTGCGACAGCGGCCGATGCGACCCTTTCGTACAACGAGCACATCCGGCCGATTCTGGTCGAAAACTGCTTCTCCTGTCACGGGGCCGACTCGGCCAGTCGCCAGGCTGACCTGCGACTCGATCGCCGCGATGATGCTGTCTCGCTCGGCGCGATCGTCCCGGGCGACCCTGACTCAACCGCCATTCTTGACCGGGTCTACTCCGATGACCCCGAGGTGGTGATGCCGCCGCCGGAAACGAAGAAGACACTTTCGGCAGAGCAGAAGGAAATGCTCGTCCGCTGGGTCAAGGAAGGGGCCGAATATGAGCCGCACTGGTCGTTTATCCCACCGGCACGGCCTCCGCTCCCTGAGGTGCGGCAGGCCGACTGGGTTCGTAACCCGGTCGACCGGTTTGTGTTGGCCCGTTTGGAGGCGGAGGGGCTGACCCCGGCTACCGAGGCCGACCGCCGCACACTGGCCCGCCGGGTTGCCTACGACCTTACCGGCCTGCCCCCCGACCCGGCACTGGTCGAGGCTTTCGTGCTCGACCCTCATGCTGACGCCTACGAGCGGCTGGTCGACACCTTGCTGGCAAGCCTCGAGTGGGGTGAACATCGCGGGCGACACTGGCTCGACTATGCCCGCTACGCCGACACCCATGGCATCCACTTCGACAACTATCGAGAGATGTGGACCTATCGCCAGTGGGTGATCAACGCCTTCAACCGGAACATGCCGTTTGACGAGTTCACCATTCTGCAACTCGCTGGCGACCTCGTTGCCGACCATGGCCCCGATGCCACGCCCGACCAGATTCTCGACAACAAAATTGCTAGCGGTTTCAACCGCTGCAACATGACGACCAACGAGGGGGGCATTATCGACGAGGAGTACCTGGTGCTCTACGCCCGTGACCGCACGGAGACGACGGCCGCTGTCTTCATGGGGCTGACCGCTGGCTGCGCGGTCTGTCACGATCATAAGTTTGACCCACTCTCGCAGCGCGAGTTCTATGAACTCTCGGCGTTCTTCAACAACACCACCCAGCGGGCCAAGGACGGCAACATTCACGACACGCCGCCAATTCTGCCGGTGCCGCTAGTGGCCGACCGGACGCGGTTCCGGGAGCTTCAGCAGCACCTACCTGCAGCCAGACAGGCCGTCGCCCAGCGGAAAAAATCAGCCCGGCCCGACTTTGAGACCTGGATCAAGTCGGCGACTGCCGAGAGCATTGCCGCCGCCTCGCCGCAGGACACACCACTGGTGCAGTTGGCTCTCTCCGAAGGGGATGGCAACGCCACCCAGGCGAGCTTCCTCGGCAAGCAGACCGATCTGCCGCTGACCAAGACCACAAGCTGGCAGCCCGGGCCCAGTGGCAGCCCGGCAGCGTTGCTCGACGGCCGGGCAGCTGAACTGCCGGGCCGGGCCGACCTTGAGCACGATCAGCCCTTCAGCGTCAGCTGCTGGGTGAAGGTTCCGCCGGTCGATTCGGCCTATGCGTTGGTCTCAAAAATGGATGAGGCCAACAGCTACCGCGGCTGGGATGTCTGGGTGCAGGGCCGCCGGGTTGGCATGCACCTGATTCACTCCTGGCCCGACAATGGCCTCAAGGTGGTGGCCCGCGACCAGTTGAAGGCCAACGTCTGGACGCTGGTGACGGTCACCTATGACGGCACCGGCACCGCCGACGGCGTGAAGATCTATTACGACGGCAAGCTTCAGCAGAAGCCTGGCGTCGAGAACAACAAGTTCAAGAAGCAGACCGTCCGCAACGAGGTGCCGCTGGTAATCGGCGGTCGCTCACGCGGCGCGGATGCCCATGCCGTCGGTCTGACCAGCCTGGCCATTTGGGGCCGGAGCCTGTCGGCCGCTGAGGTCGAGGGGCTATCCCGGGCCGAGGTATTGGCCGACATCGTGAAGCTACCGGCGGACCAGCGGCCCGCCGCGGCCAAGGGACTCTACGACTGGTGGCTGGGCAGCTTCGACGATGCGTTCAAGCAGGCGACCACGCTGGAAGCAAAGCTCACTGCCGAGGAGGCGGCCATCAAAAAGCGGGGCACAGTCGCGCACGTCATGCAGGAAAAGCCTGAAATGCCCAAGGCCTACATCCTCGACCGGGGCGAGTATGACAAACGACTCGAAGAGGTCGGCCCCGATACGCCCGAGATGCTGCCCGCTTTCCCCGAAGCACTACCCCGCAACCGACTGGGCCTGGCCCAGTGGCTGCTGCTGCGGGAGCATCCACTCACGACCCGGGTGACGGTCAATCGCTTTTGGCAGGAGGTCTTCGGCACCGGGCTGGTCCGCACCAGTGGCGACTTTGGCATCACTGGCGAACTGCCCAGCCACCCGGACCTGCTCGACTGGCTGGCGGTTGAGTTCCGGGAGAGCGGGTGGGATGTGAAGCACCTGTTCCGCCTGTTTGTCACCAGTGCCAGCTACCGCCAGGCGGCGACTACGACACCTGAGAAGCTCATAAAAGATCGCGACAACCGGCTGCTCTCCCGCGGACCGCGGTTTCGGATGGACGCCGAGATGGTGCGTGACACGGCGCTGGCCGCCAGTGGGCTGCTGGTCCGCAAGATTGGTGGGCCAAGCGTGAAGCCCTACCAGCCGCCCGGGGTCTGGGCCGCGGTGTCGATGGGGGGCAACACCAACCGCTACAAGCCCGACAGCGGTGCCGACCTCTACCGCCGCAGCATGTACTGGTTCTGGAAGCGGTCGGCCCCGCCGGCCTCGATGGACATCCTCAATGCTCCGTCCCGGGAACTCTGCACAATCCAGCGGGAGCGGACCAACACGCCGCTGCAGGCGTTGGTCACCCTCAACGACCCGCAGTTCATCGAGGCAGCCCGATCGCTTGCCGATGAGGCCCTGTTCCTCGGGGGCGGTACTGACGATGACCGCTTCGATTTCATCGCCCGCCGCCTACTGTCCCGGCCACTGGAGCCGGCTGAGCAGACGATCGTGAAGCAGTCACTGGCCAAGCTCACCGCCTGGTACCAGGCCCACCCCGAAGACGCAAAGGCCGTGATCACCATCGGTGCATCACAGCCAGAGCATGACAACGCCGTCCTCCTGGCCAGCTGGACGATGCTGACCAATCAACTGATGAACCTCGACGAGGTGCTTTGCAAATAAGGCAGTCACTAACCAGTAATCCCGAACAGTCCTCAACCAACCAACAAAACACCTGAGCACGTCACCGGTGAGGGGTTGCCCATGCCCCGAGAGCCGGCGTCGAAAACTGAGCGAAGCCAGGATGGCGAAGCGAGGTTTCCGTCGAGAGAGCGAAGGGCAGGATGCCCAAAGCGAACGTCCGGCGACGGGGCGTAGGCAACCCCGGCAACCGCGCAGCCAGCCCGTGTGACTCGCCAACAACCCATCCGCCACATCATCGTCATCGCGAGGAAAACCGCTCATGAATCCCCCCATTCGCTCACCCCTTGATGAGCTTGGCCTCAACCTCACCCGCCGCCGGTTCTTTGAGCAGGGCAGCCACCTGCTCGGCGGAGCGGCGTTGGCCTCGCTGCTAGGCAAGAGTGGCCAAGCCGCCACCAACATGCCGGCTGCGGCCGGCGACTTCACCCGGGTGCCGGGGGCAGTGGGTCCCCACTTTGCTCCCAAGGCGAAGCATGTCATCTACCTACACATGGTCGGTGGCCCACCGCAGCAGGACCTGTTCGACTACAAGCCGAAGATGGAAGACTGGTACGACAAGGACCTGCCGGAGAGCATCCGCAACGGCCAGCGGCTGACCACCATGACATCGGGCCAGAAGCGGTTCCCGATTGCGCCGTCAAAATTCAAGTTCACCCAGCATGGCCAGTCCGGCATGTGGGTAACTGAACTGCTGCCTTGGACGGCCAAGATGGTCGATGAGATGTGCTTCATTCGCAGCATGCACACTGAGGCGATCAACCACGAGCCGGCGATCACGTACATGCAGACCGGCAACCAGATCACCGGCCGGCCCTGCCTGGGTTCATGGACCAGCTACGGCTTGGGCAGCCTCAACGAGGACCTGCCGGCCTTTGTCGTGTTGGTGGCCCGTTCGAGTAAGCCGGCTCAGCCGCAGGCGATCGGGGCCCGGCTCTGGTCGAGCGGCTATCTGCCGGGCGAGTACGCCGGGGTCAGCTTCCGTTCCAGTGGCGACCCGATCCTCTATCTGACGAACCCACCCGGCGTGCCCGACGCCGTCCGCCGACAGACCCTCGACGGCCTGCAGGCGCTCAACCAGCGAACCTTCGAGCAGATCGGTGATCCTGAGATCCGTACCCGCATTGCCCAGTACGAAATGGCTTACCGGATGCAGACAAGCGTGCCAGAGCTGACCGATATCACAACCGAGTCGGCCAGCACCCTGGCCCTCTACGGCGACCAGGTGACCGACCCCGGTTCGTTCGCCAACTCGGTGCTGATGGCCCGCCGGATGGTGGAACGGGGGGTGCGGTTCGTGCAGCTCTATCTCAACCATTGGGATACGCACGGCGACGTTGCCGGCCGGCTGCCCAACGGTTGTCGTGATATCGATCAGGCCTGCTACGGTCTGGTACAGGACCTCAAGGCCCGCGGCCTGCTCGATGACACCCTGATCATCTGGGGCGGCGAGTTTGGCCGAACAGTCTATTCGCAGGGCGGCCTCTCGAAGCAGAACTATGGTCGCGACCATCACCCCCGCTGCTTCACCATGTGGATGTGCGGCGGTGGCGCGCGGCCGGGGCAAATCTATGGTGAGACCGACGATTTCTCGTACAACATCGTCAAAGACCCGGTACACATCCGCGACTTTCACGCCACGGTGCTGCAGTTGCTGGGCTTTGACCACGAGCGGTTCACCTACCGTCACCTTGGCCTCGATCAAAGACTGACCGGCGTCGAGCACGCCCGAGTGATCCCTGACCTGATGAGCTGAAAACTCACAGCCAAGAAGTTCCCATGGTTCTATCCGTACGATTTCTACTGATCTGGTACGGGTTGTTTCTCGTATTCGCTTGGCAACCCAGAACGGTTGCCTTCGGGGCTGGAACTGACGTCGTTCGACTCGCCAACGGAGATGTCCTGCGAGGCCAGATCGTCCGCCAAGACGCTGATGGGGAACTGCTGATCGCCATTCGGCGAGCCTGGCTTTCTGAAGCCTTTCCGCAGCGTGCTGATGCCACGGCCGCAAATGAGAACCTGCTGTCGCGGCTCGCTCTCAAACAACTCGTTGACCGCATCAACACAATGCTGGCTGAGCCCGCGGGCCGCTACGACGAAGGGCTTGTGGCATTCCTGCGGCGGGAACAGGCACGGGCGGGCGAGCTGCTTCAGGCCGCAGAACCTGCACACCACCAGTTCATGTGGGTGATGGCGCCAGCAGCTGAAGTCCGGCACGTCACCCGTGCGGAAGCAGACCATCGGCAACTCGTGCAGTGGGGCTGGCATGAGGATCTTGCAGATGCCGAAACGCTGCCTCGGGCCAAGCTCACCCGGTTGCTGAAAGACCGGGGCGTTGTTGCTACCGACCGTCCACCATCACTTACTGATCGGCTACCCCCACTTCCGCAAGATCAGGCCGAATGGCAAGCACGGATCGCGCTGCTGGAGGCTGCCTATGGTCCTCCGGTCACCTTTCAAGGCACGAACGACTTCGTTGTTCGCACCGATGGCGAGGTACGGCTTGAATCCGTACTGGCAATCATGAAGCAAATGATTGGTGGTGAACTTCAATCACTGTTCTCCTTGCCGCAAGAGGACGGGCACGCCAATAGCCCGACGGATCGCTGGCTTGCTGACGCTCGGCAGCAGGCCGCCGACGAGCGATGGCTCCGCGCGACCCGAGTGCACTCGTTACCTGACAAGGAACTAGTTGATGTCGAGAGTGTTTTTGAGGTGCCGTTGCCGGATCATGGCTGGGTCACCGTGTGGCGTCACCAGCTGCAGGTTGATGCCACCACGCCCCGACCAGCCTACGAAGAGCAGATTACCGCTGACCAACAAGTTGGTCGTGCCCTGGAAGCCCTGAAGAGTCTGGGGGTTTTCAGCAATGCGAACCTCACAAAGGCAATTCGCTTTGGAGCTGCGACCGTTGAAGCCCAGCAAGACATTGATCGTCGGTTCGATGCATTCAACAGCACCTATACCCAAAGGCTCGACGGGCCACCGCTGGTCTGGTAGCCAATCATCTCTTCTTGCAATCTCTTGGCCGCTCGAACTTAGTCTCGGAGTTTCCGCTGATCGAGCCGTTCGCCGGCCGGGGGCCGGACGGGTATTTCGAGTGCCCCGCTGGCGTCGAGTTCGGCGAAGAGCTGCTGCCGCAGCTGCCCGGCGAGTTCCTGGTGGCCAGGAAGATGAACGAGGTTGTGCCGCTCGTGGGGATCGGTCTTGAGGTCATAGAGGGCATCACTATCCCAGATGCCATGGTGATAGATGAACTTATGGCGGTCGGTCCGGATGGCAAAGAGCGTGGGCGTTGCCGGAAAGTTCCATTCCCAGTGGTATTCGTAGAGGAAATGGTCTCGCCAGTTGGGCGGCGTCGCCCCGCTGAGAAAGACAGCCGCTGAACGGCCGTCGTGCCTGGCCTCTGGATGCGGATCGACCCCGAGGGCAGCAAGAATCGTCGGCGCGACGTCGACATTCAACAGCATCTCGTCGACCCGACGACCAGCCTGTCCGGCCGCCGGCAACCGGGCAATCAGGGGCACACGAATTGACGTCTCGTAGGCATCCCGCTTGTCGTAGAAGCCGTGCTCGCCCAGGTGAAAGCCGTTGTCGCCCATGTAGATCACCAGCGTGTTGTCGGCCAGTCCAGTCTCATCGAGCAGTCGCAGCAGTCGGCCGATGTTCTCATCGACACCGTGAACGCACTCGGCGTAACGGTGATAGAGCGCATCCAGGTTGGGTACTGGATCCTTGTCAAAGGGGCCGGTTTCCATGTGGTCGATGCCATGGATCGAATAGCGTCGGTCCCGCACCCAGTTTGGCTGCGAGCGATAGTTCCGCTCAGTGCGGGCTCTGGTCTCTGGCCAGTCGATTGGCTTGCCGTCGTACCGCCCCCGATGTCGCGGTGCTGGTTCAAACGGATAGTGAACTGCCTTGAACGACAGATAGACGCAGAATCGCTTGGTGGTATCGCGGCCGTGCTGCAGCCAATCGGCAGCAAGATCGGTCAGCACGTCGGTGGTATAGCCGGAAAACTCCTCGCGGGTGCCGTTGATGTTGATCTCAGGGTCAAAGTAGGTGCCCTGGCCACGAAACGAGGCCCAGTGATCGAAGCCGGGCCGTGGCGAATCATCGTCATGGCCCATGTGCCACTTGCCGATGAAAGCGGTCTCGACACCGGCAGCCTGCAGATCTTGTGAAAAAAAACGCGTTCCGCCGGGGACAGGCCGCTGGTTGTCGACGACCCGGTGACGGTGCATGTATTGCCCGGTCAGAATGGACGCCCGACTCGGTGAGCAGAGCGATGTGGTGACAAAGGCATTGGCGAAGTGCACACCCTCGGCAGCCAGCCGATCGAGGTTCGGAGTTTCCAGCCACTCGGGAGCCTGCGGATGAAATCCGAGAAAGTCATGCCGGTGATCATCGGCAAGAATAAAGATGACGTGCTGGGCGAGGGGCTCGGCTGCTCGCAGTGACACCGCCACCAGCAGGCTGGCCCAACACAGCAGGCACCGTAGGAACATCCCGGACATAGACTCTTCCTTCCGACACAGCGGTGAAACGCGAAAGTGATTTCAAGAGTGTAGCGGCCCGGCAAAGGAGCGTTTCCAGACCGGCATTCTCAGGAAAACAACTCTTATGGACGAGCGACTCAACGACATGCATCCGGCAGCATCCGCCTACAGTCGGCGGAGGGTGTTGGCTCTCGGCGGACTGGCGTTTGCCGGCTCTGCCGGGGCAACCTCACCACCATCATTGATCAGAAAAATCTCACACGAAACACTCTGGTCAAACCTCGATGGCAGCGGCACCAGCTGGTTTCATCCACGTGCCTGCATGGTGCCACACGCCGATGGCCGCCTGCGGCCGCTGATGACGCTCCAGGCGATCAACGGCTCTGATTTCTTCGGGCCTGTCCACTGGACTACTGCAGCTGCCGACGGAACACGCTGGTCTGCCCCGCAGCCGATTGCCGCCTTTGATCAGCGGCCCGTTCCTGGACATGCAGGTCTGCGGGCCGGTGTTTGCGATGTCGTGCCAGAGTACCACCCGCCAACCGACACGGTGCTGGCGGTTGGGCATGTCGTGTTTTATCGCGGTGAGCGATTCTCCCGCGGTGACCAACTCTCGCGGTATCCGCTCTATGCCGTCCGGGCGGCCGATGGCAGTTGGTCGGAACGTCGGCGTCTCGAATGGGATGATCCCCGGGGGAGTTTCATCTACACCAACAACTGCGGGCAGCGAATCGTCCTCCCTGACGGCGACATTCTGCTGGCATTTTCTTTTGGGTCCCAGTCTGAGGCTCGCTCGGTGGCCGGGGTCCACTGTCACTTTGATGGCAAGCAGCTGGCCGTCAAGTCGGTTGGGCCGTCGCTGACACTTCCGGTTGGCCGCGGTCTGCTTGAACCGTCAGTCACCACATTTGCCGGTCGGTTCTTTCTCACGATCCGAGCCGAGGATGGCCACGGTTATGTCTCAGTGAGTGATGATGGCCTTCACTGGAAGCCCCAGAAAGCCTGGGCTTGGGATGACGGCAGTCCGATCGGCATGTCAACCACGCAGCAGCACTGGCTGACGCATTCTGATGGTCTGTTTCTGGTTTACACTCGGCAAGATGCAACCAACCGAAACGTGATGCGTTGGCGATCACCGCTGTTCGTCGCCGCTGTCGACCCCGACCGACTCGTCTTGATTCGGGACTCTGAGCAAATCGTCCACCCGATCGTCGGTGACGGCGTGAATCGTCCTGACGAGGTTCCTCTGATGGGCAACTTTCATGTGACCAACGCTTCCCCGGATGAGTCGTGGGTCACCGTCGGTTCCTGGCAACCGAAGCGGAAAGCCCGGGGCGCGACGCTGTTGGCACGGATCTGCTGGCGGCAGCCAAATCGACTTGTGCACGCGGGCTGAGTGGCGGCAACCCCGGTTCGGTTTCGGGTTTGCTGGCTTCTCAGGTCCTCCTGCTTGTTGCCCACATCCCGGTCGCGTAGGCTCCCAGCAGCCTTCGGGCCTCTGGTGGGTCAAGCCGCCATCGGGCTCAGCGCCCCCGTAGCTCAGGGGATAGAGCACCGCTTTCCTAAAGCGGGTGTCGCAGGTTCGAATCCTGCCGGGGGTATTCTGCCGCCATGGCCAACGGCGGTGCTCCCGAACAATATCCGCAGCTCGGATTCGGCCCAGCGGAGCCTACCGCAGCGACCGACGGCGGCTGTGCCGCGGTGGGATCACAGCGGTGGCCAAGCCGCACTGCTTGAGGA
>CAZKSP010000028.1:0-16834 GCA_964555385.1 uncultured Chitinophagaceae bacterium | reverse complement strand
CCCATCGGCGGCCGTTCCGACAGCATCGAAATTGACCATCGGAGGGTGAGATGGTGACGAATCGGCAAGTGAGACATTGGGCCTACGCACGCTTCCGGCAGCCTGTGGCAGCCTGCCTGCTTGGCTGGCTGTTCGTCGGGCTGGGCATTGGCCAGGCCGCAGAGCAGACCCCGCCTACCTCCGCTGCGGCAAAGCCAGCCGCAGTCGTCAATGGCGTCGACATCACCGATGCCGAACTTGCTGCCGCCTGCCTTGAGCGTTACGGATCAGTCGTCGTCGGCACACTGATCAACAAAGCGATCATCCAGCAGGCAATTGCCAGCCAGAACATTTCCGTCACCAACACCGATGTTGATGCTGAAATCGACAGCATGTCACGTCGCTTCAAAGTTTCTCGCGAGCAATGGCTGTCACTGATCGAGCGTGAGCGGGGTGTCAACGAACAGCAATACCGCAGCGATATCGTCTGGCCAATGATCGCCCTTCGCCGGCTGGCGCGAGGCAGTATCGATCCGACTGACCAGCAGCTTGAGGAACAGTTCCAAAATCAGTTCGGGCCGACGGTAAAAGCCCGCATCATCGTGCAACGAACCGCTGCCGAGGCTGCAGCGGTAAGAGCTGAGGCTGTCGCCCAGCCCGATGACTTCAGCAGACTCGCACGTGAGAAATCGGTCGATGTCGGCAGTGCCAGCGTCGGGGGATGGGTGCAGCCAATTCGAAAGTTTGCGGGTTCGCCCGCCTTTGAGGAGGCCGCCTTCGCCCTTGCAAAAGGAGAAATCTCCAACGTCATTCAGGTGGCCGATCAGTTCATTGTGATTAAGTGCGAAGGGCATCTGCCGGCGGCCGGCATAGAACTGGCTGATGTACGGGATCAACTGGCCGATGCCCTCCGGGAAAAACAATCCCGTGAATTCTCAACCAGGGTCTTCAGCCAACTTCAGGAGGCTGCCACCATCGAGAACGTCCTGAACGACTCGACCAGCCGGGCAGCCAGTCCCGAGGTGGCTGCCCTCGTGAACGGCCAACCAATTCCAATTTCAGAGGTCCGCGAAGTCTGCGTCGAGCGATATGGCCGCGACGTGTTGGAAATGCTCATCACCCAGGTACTGCTCAATCAGGCACTCAGCCGACAACAGCTGTCCGTCAACCAGGCTGACGTCGATGCTGAAGTTACGCGGGCGGCGGAAACACTCGGCTTTCGCACTCCCGATGGTCAGCCCGATATCGAGGCCTGGCTGAAGCATGTCAGCCAGGAGCAAAAGCAGCCGGTCCGTCATTACATTGATGACATTGTGCGGCCAACGGTGGCCCTCAAGAAGCTCATCGGCAGCGTCCCAGTCACTCGTGAAGACCTCGACAAGGCATTTGCCGCCACCTTTGGTCCCCGGGCCCGCTGCCGGGTGATCGTGCTCGACAGTCAGCGTCGGGCCCAAGAGGTCTGGCATCTGGCCCGCCAGCAGCCGACGGCGGAAAAAATCGGAGAACTGGCCGAGCAATACTCAGTTGACCCCACCAGCAAGGCGTTGCGGGGCGAGGTGCCGCCAATTCAGCGGTTCGGTGGGCAGCCGGCCCTGGAACGTGAGGCGTTTGGCCTCAAGCCTGGTGAGCTCTCCGGGGTGATCCAGATTGCCGACCGGTTCATGGTGCTCTTCTGTGAGGGCTTTACCGAGCCAGTCGGGGTGACATTTGCCGAGGTGAGAGACGAACTCTATCGCGACATTCTTGAAAAGAAGCAGCGGATTGAAATGGCCCGTTTCTTTACCCATCTGCGGCAAACAGCGGCAATCGACAACTTCCTGGCTGGCACCAGCCAGTCGCCGGTCGCCGCGAAGCAGCCTCCCCGGACGCTCCCGGCCTCCGGGGAGATGCCGGCCTCAACCCTCAGCCGCCGGGAGGCAGCAGACCTGTCTGAGCCCAGGGCCGGCAGTCGCCGACCACAGGCCTCGGCGGGCGTCCAGCCAGCCACCTTTGAGTCGCCGGCCATCGATCGTTGAACAAACAGTTGAGCGGTGCGGGAACTGCCCAGGCCGGTCACCGCAGCCCTGCGGGGCTGCACTCTCCCAGTGGCCGTGTTTCGGCGGTAAGATGGTGGTAGCCCACGGACGTCACCATGACTGCTCACCCTGCCAGCACCGACAGCACTCACAAATCCTCCGGTCATCCAGTTGCCGCCGGATCGGCTTTTGACTTTCGGCCCGCCAGCCGCATTGAACAACTGCCGCCCTACCTGTTTGCTCGGATCAACAAGCTGACCTACGACAAGCGTCGGTCCGGCTGTGACGTGATCGACATGAGCATGGGGAATCCGTCCGACCCCCCGGCTCAGTTCATCATCGACAAACTGGCCGAATCGGCCAATGACCCTCGCAGCCACGGCTACGCGCCCGCCAGCGGCATTGCCAGCCTGCGTCGGGAGGTTGCCTCGCGGTACCTGCGGAAATGGGGCGTCCGGCTCGATCCAGAGACTGAAGTGATTGGGACGCTGGGCTCCAAAGAAGGCTTTGGCCATCTTTGCCTCGCGCTGATCAACCCCGGCGATGATGTGATCGTTCCAGCACCGTCATACCCAGCCCACGTCTATGCCGTCGCCCTGGCCTCTGGGAATCCGCTGGCAATCGACACAACGCAGCCCGACCGTTTTCTGGCGGCCGTAGCCGAGCGTTGCGAGAGCCCGGCGGGCCCGCCTCGGCTGCTCGTCGTAAACTTTCCACACAACCCGACCGCCACCGTCGTCGAGGCCGGCTTCTATACCGATGTCATCTCGCTTGCGCGGCGTCACAGCTTTCCGGTCATCTCCGATCTGGCCTACGCCGACGTCACCTTCGACGGCTATGAGTCACCAAGTATTCTCGCAGTACCTGGGGCCAAGGATCTGGCGGTCGAATTCACCACGATGAGCAAGGGCTTCAGCATGGCTGGCTGGCGGGTTGGCTTTTGTGCCGGCAGCCCCCGGATCATCAAGGCCCTGGGCACAGTGAAGACCTATTACGATTACGGCATGTTTCGCCCCATACAGGTCGCCGCCGTGGTCGGCTTGCGGGACGGCGAGGCAGACGTCGTTGCCCAGTCGGAAGTTTATCGACGACGTCGGGATGTCCTCTGCGAGGGGCTCGCCAGAATTGGCTGGCCCGTCGACGTACCGAAGGCGAGCATGTTTGTCTGGGCTCGTATTCCTGAGCCTTTCACCAGCACAATGACCAGCATGGACTTTGCCGCCAAGCTGCTTGAAGAGGCCGACGTTGCCGTCAGCCCAGGGGCAGGCTTCGGTCCAGCCGGCGAGGGCTTCCTGCGGATGGCCCTCATTGAAAACGAAAACCGTATCCGGCAGGCCATCAAACAAATCGGCCGGACAATCGGGCCGATGCTGCGGGCTCCCGCAGCACCGGCCCAGTAAGATTGCCCACTCACCACCGACAAGGCGGTGAATCAGCCAAGTTCCGGCAAAATTGCCTCGGTTTCAGCCGCTTCGCGGAGCTTCTCGAGTGCCTTCGACTCGATTTGCCGGACCCGCTCCTTGGTGACCCCGAGAGCGGAGCCAACCTCTTTGAGAGTCTGCGGCTCCCGCTCGTGGTCAAGTCCATAGCGGCGAATGATGATCGTCTGCTCGCGTGGCTCAAGCCGATCAAGAAACTTCTCGACTTGATGCAGACGATCCGACTCAGCGAGTTTTCGCTGGGTCTCATCAGTCCGGTCATCTGGAGCGGCCTGAAGCATTTCCATATCGGCTGCCCGAAACCGATCCCGCCGCTTATGTTCGTCGGGAATGGTGCGGGCATAGTTTTTCATGATCGCCCACGAGGCATAGGTGCTGAACTTGTTGCCGCGGGCATAGTCAAACTTCTCCACAGCCCGCATCAGCGACATATTGCCGTCACTCACCAGATCGAAAAAGCTGTCAGAGGCAGTCACCCGCCGCTTGGCAATCGAAACCACAAGCCGGAGGTTGGCTCGCACGATCCGGTTCTTCAGCTCAACAATCTCTCCGTAGAGAGACTCGATCTGATCCAGCAACCGAGCGTTGGGTCTCTCTGGCTTGAGTTGATCACGCAGTTGCGCTGCCTTGTGCTTGAGGTAGTTGAACTTCCGGAACAGCCAAACCTCCTGTTCGCGCGTCAGCAGAGGAACCTCATAGAGACTTGCCAGATAGGCGGGCAGGCCGGCGGGCCGCCGCACCCGCTTGCCGGCATCAGGATTCTCTGGGAAGGGCTGAAAGACCACCTTTTCGGCACTTTTTCGTGAAAACAGGGCGTTGGGAATGTTGTCGAGCGGCAACTGGCTGATCACCTCGAATCGCTGCGACAGAATCACCCGATAGATGCTGGCCTTGCTCCGGCGATACCGCCGGGCAATCGACTCAACCGATTCGCCTTGCTGGTAGTGCTGGTAGATTCGGACGCAGCTTTCTGGACGGAGTTTCCCGTCTGAGCCGGGAAAGACCGCCGACCCGGGGTGCTCTTGGTCGTGCCGCTTGATCGTGTAGCGAATCGTCTCGATGCTTCTGTTGAGGCGGCGGGCGATCCGACGATGCACGTCGGCCGGGCAGGCCCCGGCAACGGCAAGCCGACGCGCCCAGGCGATGATCCGGTCATGCTCGTCGTTTGAAAGTTGACTGAAGCGGCTTCCCCGTTGAATACGGAGAGGATTTTCACGAACAAACCGATCGACGGCGCTCGCCAGAAAGCCGACCCGCTTACGACCATCGATGGTCACCCGCTGGGCCACGAGACCGTGATCCCGCCACCGTGAGATGGTTTTTGTCGAGACGTTGAATCGTCGCGCCAGGTCTTCAATAGAAAGCACCTCGTCGGCCGCCGATGGAACAGTCCCCGCCAGCGGAGAAACATGGTGCCCTGCAGCAGAGCAGTCTTCGGCAGGATGAAGTCGAACGAACGGAACGGACAGGTTGAAGGTGTTGGAACGCATCAGAATCCTCCATGGCGGAGATTCAAACCAGGACGCTCTCGATTTGAAACACTTGCCACTCGCCCCCTTGATGCGACTGACAAGCGTTCTCTATCTCAAACTTCCGGGCCGGAACCCCCAAAAAATAACCACTAGACCGAACAGGCGTCCACGCACCGGGATCATCCTTGATCCCCTCCACACCATTCTTGCGGACGCCCCATTTATACGCCCGTCGGAGTAAGACGGTTCGCCGGACACTTGATTTTCTTGAGGCGTTTTCCTGCTGCCAGCATAACCGGAAGAAACGCTTTCACGCGAAGCATGCGTAAACCACTGCGCACCAGTGACTTACGCAAAACAGCCAATGCCCTGACCGTTCTCAAACATAGGCTTTTTTGTCTGCAAAAACCTTGTTTCAGAATGTTTTCTCTTACTGGACAGTTAGTATTTTGAGCTTCCTGCCAGCTGTCCTTCCGCCAACTGTCCTTTTTGGCTCAGCCTAAGGGGTAGGCCCGGGTGGAGTTGCAGGGTTGGGGAAAGATTGTCTGCGGCAGATTCTTTTCTCTGTCGATGCCACAGACATGCACGGGGAGGCAGGGATTGTTTGCAGGGAGAAAAAATGATTTCCGGACGCCAGAAAACCCGAAAACTTTCGGGTCTTTTCTTCGGAAAGCTCGCCCGAGTGACCAGCGGAGCCCTTGGAGTTGCCCTGTTTGCGGCCGTGGCTGCGGAAGCGGCTGACACTGCCCTCACCGCCCGAAAAGTTGAGCGGGAGGTGCTGACTCGCTTCACCGCCAGCGGCAGCCTGCGGGCTACGGTGGCCACGAGCCTCACTGCTGACGAAAAAACGACTGAAACAGCGGCCGAAATGATTGACGTGGTGGAGCATGCGGTCGCCGTCGACGCGACCCTCCGCTACACCGAGCAGCCAGTAGATGCTGGCTCCACTGGAGGGGTCAGGCAGACGGTTCTGCGGCATTACAACGAGGCGGAGGCCTGCTTGCAGATTGACGGCTCAACTGTTCGTAGCACGCTCCCACCCGAAGCCAGAACGTTATGTACCGCCACGACGGCTGACGGGCTTTGCTTCTGGCTTGCCGACGGTTTCGTCACCCGTGAAGAACGGGACCTTCTCTCCCTGCCTTTCGACGCTGCTTGGCACAGCGTTCTTGAGCCTCCGCCGACTGCCGCGGAGGGGACAACATGGAAACTCACCAACGCTGGCCTCGCTGACCTCCTCTGCATTGACACCGTCACCGCAGGCATGATCACCGCCACTGTCCAAAACCTTTCGGCAAACCACCTCCTCATTGACCTCACGGGCAGCTTGAGTGGTGGCGTTGATGGCGTGCCCACCGAGATCGAATTGAACGCATCGTATCGGTGGAATACCACCAGCACGACTCTGCCCGGGCTTGTTTCACTTCAGTGTCAGATTCATGAACGGCGGCAGGCCGGCTATATCACTCCCGGCCTCGATATCGTGGCCACGGTGGAACAGACCTGCCGTCAACTCAACGCTGAAGAGTTGTCTCAGCAGGCCTCTCCAACCGCTCGCGCTGACCGAGAGATTCTGAGGCGGGGACCGGGCAGACCCGGAAAGCTCTGGCTGGTTGACCCTCACGGTCGATTCAACCTGGTACATGACGACGATTGGCGAATGATTGAGCAGCAGTCCGACCAGACGATGCTTCGGCTGATTGACCATGGACACCTTCTCGGCCAGGTCAGCATTATTCCGCTTCCACCCACCGCCGAAGCCCCCAGCCTGGCGGCCTTTCAGGACGACATCGAGCGTTCACTCGCCGAACAGTTCAATCATCTCGTCGAGGCGACTGAGTCGAGGCGAAGCAACGGCACACGCATCTTGCGGGTAGCCTCCGACGGCGAGGCCGACGGCCTGCCATTTCGTTGGATTCACTATCATCTGGCCACCGGAAACGGTTCCCAGGTGACCCTTTCGTTCATGGTTGAGTCGGGCCAACACGAGCGGTTCGGCGAGGCAGACCGGCTGTTCGTCGATGGCTTTGTGATCACCGAGGCATCGGACTGACGACGGGACCCCCGAACGGGCTAACAGCCCGCAAAGCAGAAATCCGACGAATAAGTCGCTGACCGCTTGACTGCCCCCCACCCTCGCTGAAATACTAACGATCTTCGCCAACGTTCGTCGGGGGTGCCCCCGGTCGGCTGGCATCGACCTTTGGTTGATGCCAACTGGTATGGCGAAAGAAGGAGCTGAGCCGTGGTGGAAGGTCTGTCGATGAGTCAAGCCTCCCGGCGATAGCCTTTGCGGCTTTGGAGCGTCTGGCCATCGAGAAACAGCACCGCATCAACGAGCAGATCCGGATCTCACCGGTTCGAGTGATCACCGCCGATGGCGAGCAACTGGGGATCATTCCGACCGACGAGGCGCTGGCCCGCGCTCAGTCCAATGGGCTTGATCTTGTGGAGGTCGCCCCCAACGAACGACCGCCGGTCTGCCGAATCATGGATTTCGGCAAATTCAAGTATCAGCAGAAGAAGAAACAACACAAAACCCACGTTCATCAGACCAAACTTAAGGAGATTCGGCTTCGGCCCAAAACCGGCGAACACGACATCGAATTCAAGATCAATCAGGCCCGAGGCTTTCTCTCTCACAAGGACAAAGTGACGGTTTCGGTAATCTTCCGCGGTCGTGAAATGGCCCACATTGACGAGGGGCAGCGAATCATGCGACAGGTGATCGAACAACTTGAGGACATCAGTAAAGTTGAATCAACGCCCCAGCAGACCGGCCGTCGTCTAATCTGCACGCTGGCACCCCGTTAGCGGCGAGAAGGTTGAACGTCGTCGAACCATTGCCAGCCTTGGGACGGAACAGAAAAAGAACCAGGAGCAACTCATGCCAAAGCAAAAGACTCACAAAGGAACAAAAAAGCGTTTCCGAATGACCGCCAATGGCAAGGTCAAGCACCGCCGTAGCGGCACGAGCCACCTTCAGGTTCGGCTTTCGGCCAAACGGAAGCGAAACCTTCGCGGCACTGGGGTGCTCGCCAAGTCGGACACCTCAAATATCGTGGAAGCGCTCGGCTCTTACAGTTATTGACCGTTCCGACTGACCAGAGAGACCGCCGCTTGCAATGCGTGCCCTGGGGTGTTTAATCACGATCGTCGGTCAACCGCAGTGAGCCAGCCAGACCAAAGCCACCGTCCAACAGACTAAGCCCAAGCCAAATAAGAGGATTCGATGCGTACGAAAAATGCTGTCCCCCGATTGCGGGCCAAGAAGAGGCTGTTCAAGCGGGCGAAGGGCTCGGTTGGTGGCCGCAGTCGCCTGCTGCGAACAGCAAAGGAGTCTGTGATCAGGGCGGGTGTTTTCGCCCATCGCGACCGCCGTCGTCGCAAACGTGACTTCCGTCGTCTCTGGATCATTCGCATCAATGCGGCCTGCCGTGAGCGGGGCCTGCGTTACAGCCAGTTCATTGCTGGCCTGGAAAAGATCGGTTGCGAACTCGATCGTCGAACGCTGGCGGAAATGGCCGTCCTTGACCCCACCGGATTTGATGCGGTCGCTGCCCGGGTTCGTGAAGGACTTGGTTTGGCAGCGCCAGCTGTCACCTGACTGGGCGGTTTTCTGAGGCACCCTCTGGATCGGTTCGCCGCTTGTGACGCACGTTTCGCTCGAAACCTTCGTTGCCGAACTCAATGAGTTGCGCGTCGGGGCTGAGCGGATGCTTGCTGAGGCCACCGATGCTGCCGCACTTGAATCAGCGAGGGTTGCATTTCTTGGAGCCAAAAGCGGTCGACTCAAAACCGCTCAGCGGGGATTGGGGCAATTGGCAAAGGCTGACAAGCCCGCCGGCGGCAAGCACTTTAATGCCGTCAAGCAGGAAGTAGACGCTCTGTTCGCTGCCGCGCACGAGCGGGTCAGCGCGCCAATTGACGCCAATCAGGCCACTGCGATCGATGTAACGCTTCCTGGCGACTCGATTCGGCTTGGTCGGGTACATCCACTCACCCAGACGATCCGTCGGGTTGCAGCCATCATGAGCCACCTTGGCTTCGAGGTGGTCGAGGGGCCGGAAGTCGAAGATCAGTGGCACAACTTCGAAGCACTCGCCATTCCTGCCGAGCATCCCGCCAGAGATCCGCTCGACAACTTTTATCTATCAGTCGCTTCTCACGCCGAACCGTTATTGCTGCGGTCCCAGACCAGCACGGTGCAGATTCGCGTAATGGAAGAGCGAGACCCACCGCTACGAATCGTCTCGCTTGGCCGGGTCTACAGGCCTGACACGGCTGATGCAACGCATTACCCGATGTTTCACCAGGTTGAGGGTTTGCTGGTCGAACCGGGAATCACCATGGCACACCTCAAAAGCGTGCTGCGCAGCTTTGCCTCTAGCTTCCTCGGCGGCGATGTCCATGTGCGGTTTCGTCCATCGTTCTTTCCCTTCACTGAACCAAGCGTGGAAGTTGACATGGAGTGGAATGGCCGTTGGATCGAAATGGGAGGAGCCGGCATGGTTGACCCGGCTGTACTCGAGGCGGTCGGTTACGACCCCGAAACCGTCAGTGGGTTTGCCTTTGGACTTGGGGTCGAGCGAATTGCTGCCCGCCGGTTCGGAGTCACTGATATTCGAGACTTCTACCGCAACGATGTTCGCTTCCTGGAACAGTTCAGCGATCGGGGGCAGGCATGATCGTCTCGCTCGATTGGCTCGCAGACTATGTCGACCTGCCACCGGTCGATGAATTGACTGAACGACTACTGCTTGCAGGGCTCAACCACGAGTCGACCGAGATAGTCGGAGCTGACAAGGCGGTAGACCTTGAAGTCACCAGCAACAGGCCTGATTGTCTCGGTCATGTCGGCGTGGCTCGGGAAGTTGCTGTTCTTACCAACCGACCACTACGGATTCCCACAGTTGAACCTCCTGAGTCAACCGCGGAGAGCGCAGTCTCAGTCGAAATTGAGGCGGGGGATATCTGCCCGTACTATTCCGCTCGAGTCATCCGGGGGGTAACAATCGGCCCCAGCCCCGACTGGCTCGTCCGACGTCTGGCGACGGTCGGTATCGCCAGTGTCAACAACGTTGTCGACATTACAAATTATGTCATGCTCGAGTGCGGCCAGCCGCTGCACGCCTTCGACCTTGCTCGTCTCGCAGGTCGGCGAATTGTTGTCCGCCGTGCCCGCGCTGGTGAGCCATTTTTGGCAATCAACCACAAGACGTACGAACTCACTGATGAGATGTGCGTGATCGCTGATGATCAGCGGCCAGTGGCACTCGCCGGCGTGATGGGTGGGGCCAACACCGAAATCACCGCAACAACCACCGATGTGTTGCTTGAGTCGGCTCAGTTCGCGCCATTGCCTGTCCGAACGGCAGCCCGCCGCCTGGTTTTGGGCAGCCCTTCATCGTACCGTTTCGAGCGTGGACCGGACCCGGCGGCAGTCGGCTGGGCGAGCCGACGGGCGGCCACCCTGATGCTGGAATTGGCGGGCGGGCATCTTGACGGTCCGGTCGTCGAGGCGGGCCAACTGGCCTGCCGTCCGGCCACGATTCAGCTGCGGCCCGAACGCTTGGGGGAAGTGCTGGGTGTGGAGATACCACGTCAACGCCAACGCGAGATCCTGCAAGCTCTCGGTTTTGTTGAACAGCATGCAGGCGAACATGAGTCGCAGTGGCTATCGCCGACATGGCGGCGCGACTGCTGGCGGGAAATCGATCTTGTCGAGGAGATTGCCCGCATTGAGGGTTACGACCGCGTTCCCGAAAATGTGCCGATTGCGGCTCGTCCGGTGCAGCGGTCGGCCCGGGAGCGGCTGGTCCGCATGGCCACCGAGGTCTGCGTTGCGGGAGGGTTCTGCGAAGCAATGACCCGCAGTGTCGTCGGCGAGACACTTGAAGTCTGGGGGAGCCCTTGGGGGACCGCCACATCGCTTGTCTGTCGGCCGCCCCTTGTGCGGGCCGCCGATCGGCTGCGGCGGACGCTCCTACCGAGCCTGGCTGAAGCCCGGTCTGGCAGTCTGGCAGCCGGGGCAAACCACGGCGACCTGTTTGAAATAGCCCGGGCCTATGTTCAACGGGTAGATGCTGCCGGAGCTAGTGAATCTCCGGTGGATGAGCCACTTTTGCTGGCCGCAGTAACCGGGGGTGATTTCTTTCGGGCCAAGGGAATCGCCGCCGCCATCATGCGACGAATCGGATTGCCAGAGTCCCCTGCCGCGGCGTTGGGTGACGATCAAATCAGGCCAACTCAAGCAGTTGTCGGCTACCGACCGCTGACGAGTGAGCTCTTTGCCGCCGGTCGGGCGGCCGAGATCGTCCTGTGTCGTCCGGATTGTCCAAGCCGACGAATTGGCGTCGTTGGTGAGCTTGCTAGCCCGTTATGTGATGAGCATGGGCTGGCCCTTCCGGTCGCGGCAATCGAGCTACGACTCGACGGGCTGGAATTTCTTGCTGATACCGATCAGGAACGACTACCCCTGAGCGGACTGCCTGCAATTGACCGTGACATCAATCTGGTAGTTGACGAATCAGTGCCCTGGGCGGCTGTTGTTGCAGCAATCGAATCAGTTGGCTGCCGTGAACTTGAAACGGTCCGGCTCGGTGAAATCTGGCGGGATACCGAACGGCTTGGACCCCAGAAAAAAAGCTTTGTGGTTTCATTGCGGCTACGCAGTCACGAGGCGACCCTCTCCGCAGATCAGGCCAATAGCCTCGTTGCCGACATGGTGACAGCCTGCACCAACGCGACCGGCGGCGTCCTACGCGGCTAGCTGCCTGCCGAACACCGGCCATGATCTGCTTTCAGGCACGAACGCACGGTCGTTCGCGACACTGACCGAACCATCACTTACCGTACGCTGCGGCTACGACCAGCTGATCGGCGGCGGTATCGTCTCTGTTCATAAGCCTCACGACGATCAACAAGTTGCTCGACCCGAGTGGAATGCACCACATAGACCGATGGGTCGTCAATCACGAATGGCGTTGACCAAGTATGGCCATCGTCAAGGTTGCAGACATTGAAGAAGAATGAGTTGAGTTGTTCAGCACGAAAGCCGTAGGGATATTGACTGGTAAGGTGGTCAGCTGCGGTGAGGTCGTCCACTCCGGGACTGGCAAAGTAATGCACCTGGCCGTCAGCCGACAGTGACATCCCAAAAGTCCACCAGCCAAACTGCTTGGCAGAAATGTCCTTCACGGGGAAGTCGATCCCTCGCCGGTCTCCCCGCACTTTGATGAGTGCCGAATCAGCCTCGACACCCCGTGATGTCTCGCTACGAAAATGAATCCACATGCCCGGCCAGTAGGGCTCAACGACCGCCGAAGTGCCACTGGCAAAGAAGCCCCGATTTGCCTCAAGCGTGGTCGTACGCACGCCAAGTCGGATGCCGAAGTGTGGTCCGCTACGATCCTCCCACTCGGAAGCAGGCGGCAGCCAGACTCGAACAACGCAGCTGGGAATCTCCTGAACGGGAATCTGTGACCCCAGCCTCGTGGTGATGCCGCAGATCAGATCATCTTGGTGCACAGCCCGTGAGTACGTTCCGGGCACACCGCTGTGTAGGGTACGCAGCAGAAGTGCCCGGCTGCTGCCAGCCAGGCCATCCGGAGGCGTGGCAATTGTTTCCAGCAGATCAGGCTGGCCACGTTCCGGCCCCTCCTGCAGCCGCCGGTTGGCTGATCCACCCAGCGGCCCGCGTGCTTGGCCATCCTCCTCACGCGAACTCTTGGGATGGTTGTGAAAAAATGCCCACTCCTCGTCCTCAAAAGTGTCACCGAGAAATTCAATCTGCCTTCCTGCTCCAGGAACCGGTGCCCGATACGACACCAGTGGATCAGCGGCTTGGCAAAAAGTAGGTACGAAAAGAGTTGCGACGAAAGCCGCAGGAAAGAGAACAGTAGATTTCATGGTTCGTGGAGATGGTGGGGACTGTGGTCGTTCGCAGCAGCTAACGCTGGCTTCGCTGACATCAAAGTCAATCGGCAACCACCGCTCGAACAGTCCAAGCCTCATCAGGGCATCGCTGCCGCCCGCACAATGCATTCATCCCGACCGCAGTCGCCGAGCTCGTTGATCGAGTGACTGAAGCGAATCCACGCACCGCTTCACCAGCTCCTTTTCACCAAGTGCTGCAATCTCGGCAGTGGTAATCACTCGACCGAACTCGAGCCGAATTCGGCCCGGCCGCGGCAACAGCCGCGAACGCGGCCAGCATTCATACGCACCCACAATCGCCACTGGAACAATCGGTACTCTGCTGCGCTTGGCCAAGAGAGCAAAGCCGCTTTTAATCTCCCCGAGCTCCCCATTGGCCGTGCGAGTTCCCTCAGGGAAAACAATCACAGCAGCACCGTTACGAAGCCGGCTGATGACCATCTTCATTGCCTGTACAGTCGAAGCCTCACGGTTGATCGGAATGGCATCGAGCGCCGTAATGACACGGCCAAACGGCCCGAACTTGAATAGCGAACTGCGGGCAAGACTTGAGAGCCGCCGATCAGTTGCCAGGCCGAGGAGCAACGGGTCGAGATGGCTCTGGTGGCTTGAAAGGACGAGCAAGCCTCCAGACGCTGGTAGCGGCTCAGCCCTTCCCAGTCGGAATCCCAACACCGAAACGGCAAGCGTGCGGCAGAGCACCCAAAGCAGGTCATAGAGAAACCTGCCCCACCAGATCGGATGCCCCGTGGTTTTCGTCGGCCGCAATTCGCTGTCCGCCTCTGGAGGCTGAAGGTTCATAAACCGGGTCACTGCGAGGATGAGATGGGGCTGCCGGTGTCAGCTTCGGGCAACTGCCGCTGGACGGCAGGTGCCAGCCCCCGGCGGCGGGCAAGGGCGAGGATTTGTTCTACGACCTGATCAAGGGAAAGTCCGTCTGTTTCGACCCTGATGGCATCAGTTGCCGCTTCCATCGCACCAACTGGCCGGTGACGATCACCGTCATCCCGGCGGGTTTGGGCGGCAAGAACATCGTCGACCGACTGGCTGCTATCGCCGCTTTCAAGCCGCTCGCGGTGTCGGCGGCGGGCCCGTTCTTCGGGTGAGGCGACCAGGAAAATTTTCAACGCCGCGCCTGGAAAAACGACCGAACCCTGGTCTCGGCCCTCGGTGACAACATCGAGTTGCTCGGCCATCGCCCGCTGCATTTGTTTCATAGCCTCGCGAACCGGCGGTGCATCAGCGACTGGCCGCGTGGCAGTCGTCACCCGGTCGGTACGGATCTCGACAGAGACATCGCGGCCATTGAGCAGTACTCGACCATCCGTAAAGGTAATCGCCAATGCAGCAGCAAGAGCGGCAAGCGACTCTTGATCGTCAAGCTGCAGTCCGCCTTCCAATGCCGCCAACGCGACGGCCCGATACATGGCCCCCGTATCCATGTAGCACCAGCCCAGGCGGGAGGCCAGCCGTCTGGCCGTTGAGCTTTTACCGGCACCAGCCGGTCCATCAAGCGTGATGATCATGACTGAACCAAATCTCCAACTCGACCCATTCGTTTCGTGCCAGGGAATATTCCACCGTCGTGCCCACTACGGTCACACTTTCGACTTCAGGACGTTCATTCACTGCCGGACTACGGCGGCTGGCCCGCTCAATTGGTCGTGACCAGTCAAGCTGCAACTGCTGGGGGCTGCCTGTCGATTCAAGCAGCCGCAGTCGCAGCCCCACAAGTCCGGTCGAATCGGTCAGGCAGCATGCCGACGTCAACCGAACATCACCGGGCAGCCCCGGAACCGTACAAGCAGCAGCGAGTGATCCACCGGCAGCCCAGCTAATGCCCCGATCAGAAGCAGCCGCTAACTCGATTCCCAACGCCATCCGGAACTCGAGCCGTTCGGTAGGGAAGTCCGTTGCCAACAACGTGTCGACGGTGTGAGGACTGCTTCGCACGTGCCAGGGCAACCCTCCACAGAAAAGCTGTAGCCTGCTACTGCCGACCTCGGCTTCGCTGCCGCGACCACCACGGGCGAGTCCACCACCCTCACTGGCAAGCACCATGAGCCAGGGCGAGCTGAACCGTTGGCGTTCTGTGGCAACAAGCTGTGTCTGAAGGCTGCGAAAAACATCGCAGAAATCGTTCTCGTTCCAAGCAAAGCGGCAGGCCAGATACCTACCCCAGGGATCTCCTTCATTCTTCGGAAGACCGGCCGCGGCAGGAGTTGGCTCAATGACGAGCTGAATTTCCGCCGCGGCGTTCTCAGGCAGGAGTGAGACCGTTTGCGTAAAGGCTGCCAGCGTTTCACCTTTGAGACCGAGCAGCCGACCACTGCTGAGAATTGCCTGCTCCCTCCGGTCAATACTATCAGCCACCATGCGGCTGTAGGCTGCCGGAGCGGGGCGCCATGCTGTGGACGGCCCGGCCGAGGTATCAGGCCAACGAAAGGCCACCTGTTGTGAAAGCAGATTCCGCCCCGTCTTGCTTCGGCGGACCGAAACGATCCCCCCCGTCCCCTTGTGAACACGCAACTGCAAACCGTCGGTGGTCAGCACAAATTGATCCGCACTGGCCGGCTCGCGCCGCCATAAACGGCTGAGCCAGCCCGGCTGCCCGGAAGGTATCTGCCCTCTGGCTTTGTAGCTGGCTGGCGTCTCTGCCTCGACCGAACCGGGCACACAGCCCATGGCCGAAAGCTCCCTCATCGCTGCCTCTTTCTCGTTGAACAGCTGCTTCGCCTCATCCCGCAGCAGCGCAAGTTGGCTGTTTAATGGCGTCTCAGGGACCACTCGCAGCGGAAACGCGTCCGACGGGAACCGCACCGTTCCGGCTGAGTCTGCTGTTTCAGTGAGGAGCGCATCTGGGGTAACAAAGCGGCCAAACACGCTTGACCACGAAGCTACCCGACGAAGCAGTTCAAACCAGGGACCGGCAGTTCCGGCATGGTGGCAGAACATCACGATCACCGTGTGATCATGGTCCATTGCATCACCGAGGACTGTCGGCAAAGAAAGAATCGTAGCCGCAGAGCGAACATCGAGCAGCTTGGGGGCAGTCGCTTCTATCTGCGACTGAGCGAACTCCCACTGAAACCGCGTCATCCCGGGCTCAGGGAGAGACCGGCCATCGAAACTGTTCCAGAGCACTCCCCGATAGCCAACCCGGGAAAGAATTTGTGGCAACAGCGGGGCGACCGGTCCGGACTGCTGGGCGTAGATGTTTGGCCGAACACCGACCGCCGTTTCCCAGGCTTCCCGGCCACGCGTCACCTTGGCTTCAAGATGTTCCGGGGAAATCAGTGCGATCGGGATAGTCGCCGACATACTCCCAACTGCTGCCAGGTTACCCGCTTCAGCCCTTCGCCGAAAAGAATCGCGGATGTTCATTGGCTGGGTAGCAAACCGCTCCAGCGTCTCTGGGGTGGCAAGAACCGTAAGGGCCGCTGGCGAATCGAGTTCAGCCGCAAGACCCGCGAGTGTCGATTCAGTCAGCAAGACAAGGTCAAGGCACCAGTTGTCGACAGCATAGTAGTGGTCACGGACGGCCTCGAGGCAGCCAAATGCCTCAGCAAGCCTTTCGCGAGCAACGGCTTCATCAACACCACACCAGGCCGCGGCCGCGGCCAAAACAGCTTCTGGAAAGCCAGTGGTCTCGAGGTTTGTTTCAGTTCGCATTCGCCGTGCTAAACGCTCAGAGAGCAACGTCGCCAGGCCAAGTCCGCGGAAATCATCGACCTGCTCCCGCTGCCAATCGGTCAAAGCTGGGGCATCATCGAACGCTGCGTCACAGGCTATCAACAGTGCCTGCTGCAAATGGTCGGCATCGTGTTCGTGGAGAAATTCTTGGTCAGGGTTAGGAGATGGTGATACGCCCGCCTGAAACCGTTCGGACATGCCGGGCGGAACAAGGCCAACGACGCGACCGTCACGAGTCCAGGGCAGGTCAAGGCTGGCCCAGTCAGGAAGACCTGCGGCACCAAAGAGCGCGGCTGGG
>CAZKSP010000027.1:0-16955 GCA_964555385.1 uncultured Chitinophagaceae bacterium | reverse complement strand
GTGTCGTGGAAAAGAAGTTCATGATCCACGACCTGCACGCCACCATGCTGCACCTACTGGGCATCGACCACG
This sequence comes from uncultured Chitinophagaceae bacterium, assembly GCA_964555385.1. Classification (GTDB taxonomy): domain Bacteria; phylum Planctomycetota; class Planctomycetia; order Pirellulales; family UBA1268; genus UBA1268. The sequence goes on along the minus strand of CAZKSP010000027.1, from coordinate 16,883 downwards.
AGCGGCTGACCTATCGCTTCAGCGGTCGCGACATACGGCTGACCGACGTCCACGGTCATCTCATGCAGGACGCACTCGCCTAAGCAACTGCTGGGTGGTTCGCCAAAGCGGTGAACGGGGCATTCTTCTCTGAAACAGCCTCCAGCTCACTCGGTGGGCCGACCGGGCTGGAATCGCCGAGCTTCTTCCAGCGACAGGTGGCCGTCCTGATTACGATCGAGTCCATCGAACCGGGCCCGGAGTCGCTCAGGAAGTTCGGCCCGGCTTAGTTGCTGATCCTGATTGCGGTCAAGCCGCATGAAAACTTCATCAATCTGCTGGTGGCTCCGCTCCGCAGATTGTCTGCGTCGTCGGGGGCGTCGAATGTCCTGCTCCGGCCAGCTACCAGCAGGGACACCAGGCAGGAAGTACTCGACATATCCAAGCAACATCTCATCGAAGGTCTGCTGCCCCCAACGGACAGTTGCCCCGGGGTCAGGATTGGCGGGATTACCGGAAGAGTTATCAAACCAGGCCGTGAACCGCAGCGTATCGCCAGCCTGCAGGGCTCGTGGCTGGGCATAGCGATACAGCAGTTGCCAGTTGAAGTCATAGCGGGGGATGTCGAGCAGTGCCTCAACATCTCCTGCGCCGTCGATCACCTCGTAACGGCAGGCGGCACCGCGGAGGTGGAGGTGCGGCAGAAATCCCAGAACAGTGGCATCGACGGGGAGTTTGAGTGAGGCTTCTTCCCGATGACGGGCAGCGTGGGGAGGAATCTCGATCCGGTGGTTCACAATTCCCTTAACCCGCACCTCATGTGCTGGAGGCTCATCCGCATAGATCACCCCAACCCGGGTTCGATCGGTGGTGGCAGTGCCGTTGGGCGTGTAGTGCATCTGGAAGACAAGCCGGGCCCCCTCAGGCAGAAAGCGGGCAAAGCCAGTGGGATATGCCCAGACCGCCTGACCGGGGACGTACCCGGCCCAGAGTCCGTCTTCTTCGCGTTGAGCTTGGCTGCTGGAGGGCTCTTCTGGTTGTTTGACCGTGATAATTACGTGGTGCACCACCTCTGGATCACCAGGCTGAATCTCGATTGCCTGCACCCATTTCGACTCGGTCAGGCCGGTCTCGACCGTAACGTATCGATAGGGCATGATTCCGGTCGCCTTCACAGGAATTGCCTCAGAAAACTCCCAGATCACATCGGGAGTGCCAATCTGCCATTCGTCAGGAAACTCCATGGCAGCGGGGGCGTCGGCCTGGTCACCACGAGGACGACCACCACGCAGCCAGGCCAGGAGTTGCTCACGGTCGCTCGCGGCCAGCGACCGGTCGTTGGCCCAGATCAGCGCATGATCGGCACCTGTACCATCGTGGGAATCGTCAGCAAACCACGGTGGCATTGTCTGATTGGTAACCACGGTTTCGATCATGCCAGCATGAGCAACCAGATCGTTGTAGGTAGCGAGCGTGAAAGGCCCGATACCACCAGCACGATGACATTCCAGGCAATGCCGCTGGATGATCCGCGAAATTTTCCCGTGATAGGTGATGGCTGTCGAAACCAGCGGCAGTTCTGCAAACCCGAGGTCACAGCCTGGTGCCGAGGTAGCCGCTATTGAAGGCTGGCCACCGGCAAGGACCGCCTGGATGGCATCCGCGAGATAGTTCTGCTGCGGCTGCTCACGGGCATAGCCAAAACCATATTGGTCATCAACTGCACCGTGGTAGACGACTGTCCGGTTGGCATCAAGAACGACCACATCGGTGGTGCTGGTGGCGGCAAGCTGCTGGCAGAGCCGGCCTTCTGGGTCATGAACGTAGATTGCCTCTGGGACGGTGGCAGCTGCCGCCGCCATTGACGCTGCTGTGTCGGTGGCGATCGGGTTGACGCAAACAAATCGCACCCCAGCTTCTGCCTTGGCTGCCAGTCGCGCAACTGTCGGCAGGTATTTACGACTGAGGGGACAGCTGGTGCTTGTCAGGCAGAAGACGGTAAGCCGAGTGGCTCTTCCCGGATCGGTTAGCTGGTGCTGCCGACCATCAATGTCGGTGAAGACAAGTGGCTCAATCAGTCGGCCAACGCCATGCTCGGCTGGCCGAAGCAGCTGCGGGCCCTCCCGGACGGAATCTCCCGCTGTGGCGAGCCGTTCACCGATAAATAAACCCGCGAAAATGCTAACAACGCTGAGAAGCAACAATCGCGAGACGCGTGGCATCATCGGTCTGAACCGGAGTTTGAGGTTTCTCTGGGCTGGCCAGCCGCCCAGCAATTTGACCGTATCAACATCCTGACGAGGATTTCAACGGCTGAAAATGCCTGAGGTTTTGTCAAAACTGTTTTCCCAGAGTCACAGCGACTCCCAGCCACCGGCAAACCAACCCGCCTTTCTCACCACGCGAAGCAGGCGGCAAGGACGCTCCCAGCCCGATTGCAGATACATGACGCATCGGGCGAGGTTGTCGCATAGAGCCCGAGCAGATCGCACGAAGACTTCGTTGAAGATTGATTCGAATATCGTACTTTATTGCTTGAATGAAGAGGGGTACCCGATGACAACACCGGCAATTCGGACAGATGACCGCGGCTGCGAGGTCGCCTGGTTCGCTGCGCTGTGCGGCGATGACTATGAATTTCTTGGTGTTCCTGACGGTAGCCTCCGATCGAACTTTCTCCACTGCGGTGAGATCACGCGGCGGGCTGATGCAGCGGGCTTTCAGAACATCCTGCTGCCATCGGGATGGATCAGTGGTCAGGACGCCCTCGCCTTTGCCAGCCTCGTCGGCCCCCAGACTGAGCAGATCAATCTCTTGGTTGCTCTGCGTATGGGTGAGGTCTGGCCACCAATGCTCGCCCGGGCGATTGCGACGGTTGACCATGCTCTCGAGGGCAGGCTCTGTCTCAACATCATTTCTTCCAACATGCCGGGCCTGAATGAGCCAAACGACGTTCGCTACGGCCGGGCCAGCGAGATCATCCAGATTCTGCAGGGACTTTGGCAGACTGAGGGGCCATTTGAATGGCAGGGCGATTTCTACAAATTTTCACTACCGACAACTGAGCCCGCACAGTGCTATCAACAGAATGGCGGACCGCTCCTCTACTTTGGTGGCATCTCACCAGCCGCCCAGGAACTCTGTGCCAAACACTGCGATGTCTTCTTGATGTGGCCAGAGACCGAGGACCGCATCGCCGCAACCATTCGCACGATGAGCGAAAAAGCTGCTGCCCACGGCCGCACGATCGACTTTGGCTTCCGCAGCCATGTCATCGTCCGGGAGACAGAAGCCGAGGCCCGGGCGGCCGCCGACCGATTGATTTCGAAACTCAACCGGGAGAAGGGCGAGGAGATCAAGCGACGATCACTCGACGCTCAGAGTGCCGGTGTGCAGCGACAGGATGCCTTGCGGGAGGCAGCGGGTGATCTCTGGATCGAGCCATACCTCTGGAGCGGAATTGGCCTGGCCAGATCTGGCTGTGGCAGTGCGATTGTCGGAGATCCCGATCAGGTGCTCGCAAAGCTTGAACGGTACATGGACCTCGGCATCCGAGCCTTTATTCTCAGCGGCTATCCTCATCTCGATGAGTGTGACCTCTTTGCCAAGCATGTCCTGCCCCGGCTACCGACCTGCCGGCTGAACGAACTTCAGCGGCGGCGGTTGCCCAACCCTGTTACCCCGCTTACCACCGCCTCGCGAACCTGACCGACACTTCCCACCCCGAAAACTTTTGATCTTCAGAGAGCAACGACCATGCCCGCTCCAGTTCGATTTTCCCTGGCTGGCTACGGCGCCTGGGGCCGCTATCACGCCTCGTCGATTGCTTCCAATCCTGAGGCTGAGCTCGTGGCGGTGACTGCAGCATCGGAGGCCTCACGGGCAGCCGCTGCCGCCGACTATCCGCAGGCACGAATCTTTGCTGATCCACTGGAGATGATCACGACCACCGACTGCGATGTGGTCGACATCGTCACGCCCAGCCACACCCACCGCACCATTGCCGAAGCAGCCCTGGCAGCTGGCCGGTTTGTGCTGTTGGAAAAACCGCTCGCGACGACGCTGGAAGACTGCCAGGCAATTGTGCGGGCGGCCAAAGCGGCCGGCGGCCGGCTGGCGATCGGCCATGAGTTTCGGTTTTCTTCCCAGTGGGGTGAGATCCGCCGGCTCATCGACCAGGGCACGATCGGCAGGCCGCAGTACGTGCTCGTTGAACTCTCCCGCAAGCCCTATCGGCTTGGGGCTGACGGCTGGCGGTACGATCCCGATCGTGTTGGCAGCTGGGTATTGGAGGAGCCGATTCACTTCTTTGATCTGGCCCGCTGGTATCTTTCCGAGAGCGGTGACCCAGTCGAATTGGTCGCCTATGGCAACTCCCGAGACCCGGCTCGGCCCGCTCTCTACGATAACTTTTCAGCCATGTTCCGCTGTCACGATGGGGCTTATGCCGTTGTCTCCCAGACGCTTGCCGCTTTCGAGCACCATCAAACGGTGAAGATAAGCGGCACGACTGGAGCCCTCTGGGCGGGCTGGAGCGGCGCCCTCGATCGCACCACCGAGCCAAGCTGTTTTCTCAAGGTATTCGACGGTGAGACCGTCCGGGACGAACCGCTCCCACGGGCCAGCGGCGAGGTCTTCGAACTCCGTGAAGAAATTGCCGCCTGTGTGCGGTGTGTCCGCGAGGGTTCGCCGCCCGTGGCCGGAGCTCGGGATGGCCTCTGGTCAGCCGGCCTCTGCCTGTTGGCCGAAGAATCAATCCGGCAGGGACGACCGCTACCGGTCGCGAATCTGCTTGCCGAGACCTCCGCTGGAGCCCCGTGATGAACGACCGCCCCACCCCCTGGTACACCGGCGTTACCCGCTACCAGTGGCTTGTCCTCACCGGTGCTTCCCTCGGCTGGATCTTCGACGCTTTCGAGGGCCAGATCTACAACATCACCCGCAGTGACATGCTGCCGGAACTGCTGGAGATCTCCGGTGACGATCCGGCCAACCATCCCCTGGTTCGGCTCTGGGGGGAACGGTTTCTCGGCATCTTTCTCATTGGTGGCACCATCGGCGGCTGGCTGTTCAGCTCGCTGGCTGATCGTTGGGGCCGCAATCCGGTGATGGCTCTGACCATCCTTTTCTACTCACTCTTCTCGGGCCTGACCGCCTTCGCAACCGACGCCTGGCAGGTTGGTATCCTCCGATTCCTGGTGGCGATGGGTGTCGGCGGCGAATGGGCCGTCGGTGCAGCGCTCGTCTCGGAAGTCTTTCCCAAGCAGGCCCGGGAGCGGGCTGGCGGCATCTTCCATGCCACCAGTGTCGCCGGTCTTTGGCTGGCAGCTGCAGCGGGCCTCGCCGTCGGCAGCCAGTGGCGATATGCCTACCTGCTCGGCGTGGTGCCTGCGGTACTGGTGCTCTGGGTGCGGCTCTCGATCCGCGAGCCCGAGTCGTGGCAGCAGGCCAGAGAGGCCAAGAAAGATCAGCTCGGCAGCTACCGCGACCTCCTCGGGAATCCAGTCTGGCGACCGCGGGCGGTCTTTGGAGCGCTCTTGGCGATGGTCGGCCTGGCAACCTTCTGGGGCGTCGTGGTGGCTGGCCAGGACATCGCCCGCGATCTGCTCGAACGGGCAGGCGATCCAGATGCCGCAAGGAAGGCGAAGATCGCCTTTGGTTTCGTCCAGACCGCGGGCGCAGGAGCCGGCATGTTGGCCTTCGGCCCGCTTGCCGCCAGGATCGGCTGTCGCAGTACCTTTGCAATCATGCACATTGTTGCGGCAATCATGACCCCGGTGGTCTGCTGGCTGCCGTCGAGCGTCGGCGGCTATCCCCTGCTGCTGGTACTGCTGCCGATCTTTGCCTTTTTCGCCCAGGGCATTCATGCCGGTTACGCCGTCTACTTTCCGACACTCTTCCCCACCCATCTGCGGGCGACTGGCTCGGGCTTTTGTTTCAACACTGGAAGAATCCTGGCGGCTCCGGTGCTGATCTGGTTATCAGCCTGGATGAAGGCGACCTTTGACCTCCGGCTAGCGATCAGCTGGCTGGGTGGGATGTTCCTCCTTGGTCTGGTTTTCCTCCTCCTTCTGCCGGAGACCAGGGGCCAGGATCTGCCTGAGTAAGCTCTGATATCACGCCGCCAGCACCAACAGCCGATAACCCGCAGCCCAACACTTTTCTGAATTTTGGAGCTCAGAACACCAATGCCCAAAACCACTATCCCTGTCTCCGTCCCAGCTGCCTTTGGAACAGCCGACCAGCCCCTTCCCGCGGTCGGCCTGGGCCTCTGGAAGATCGACAACGCTGCTGTCGGCGACCTGATCGAACAGGCGATCCAGCTCGGCTACCGCCATCTCGACAGCGCTTGCGACTATGGCAACGAGGCTGACGCCGGCGTCGGCATCGAGCGAGCCCTCGCCGCCGGCCACTGCCGCCGTGAAGATCTCTGGGTGACTTCAAAGCTTTGGAACACTTTCCACGAGCCCAAGCATGTCCGGCCGGCACTGGAGCGGACCCTCCGCGATCTGCGGCTGGCATATCTCGACTGCTATCTCGTGCACTTCCCGATTGCCCTGGCCTATGTTGCCCCCGAAACCCGCTATCCGCCCGGCTGGTTCTTCGACCCCGAAGCCGATGCTCCCGGCATGCGGCCCGCTCGGGTGCCGCTGGCCGAGACCTGGGGAGCGATGGAAGAACTGGTCGATGCCGGACTTGTCCGACGGATCGGTGTCTGCAATTACGGTATCTCCCTGCTTCGCGAGTTGCAGGCGACCGCCCGCATCCAGCCAGCCGTGCTCCAAGTCGAACTGCATCCGCGGCTGGCTCAGGAAAAGCTTCTGCGGTATTGCCATGAAACCGGCGTTACCGTCACCGCCTTCTCGCCACTCGGGGCACCGTCATACGTGCCGCTGGGCATGGCGAACGCGGCAGACAGTCTGCTTGAGCATCCAGCCATCACCGAAATTGCTGCGGCGGCTGGCCGCTCTTCAGCCCAAGTGCTTCTTCGCTGGGGCATTCAGCGAGGCACGGCGGTCATCCCGAAGACATCGCGGCCGGAACGGCTTGCAGAGAACCTGGCTGTGTTCGACTTTGAGCTTTTGCCGGATCAGATGGCCGCCATCACCGGGCTCGATCGGCACCAGCGGTTCAACGACCCTGGTGTTTTCTGCGAACAGGCATTCAACACCTTTTTCCCGATTTACGAATAGGCAAACCGGTGGTGGACGCACCCCGAGGAGGCTTTATGCGAATGGCATCGCGGCGGAACTTTTTGGCTCGTTCAACCGCATTTGGTGCTGCCCTGCTCGGCTGCAGTTCGGGAGTCAGGGCGGCGGCAAACGAGCGGCTCACCCTGGGGTTTATCGGTCTCGGCGAGCGAGGCATCTACCTGCTCAATCAGTTCCTTGCTGAACCCGATATCGAGATTGTGGCAGTCTGCGATCCGTACGAATTGCACTATCGCGAACGGGAATGGGGCAAGGGCAAGGCTCTGGGACAAAGACCTGCCCGCGACCTGATTGCCAAGGCAGCAGGCCGACCGCCCGCAGTTGTGACTGCTGACTTCCGTGAGGTCTGTGGCCATTCTGGGATTGATGCGGTCGTTATCGCCACCCCGGATCACTGGCATGCCCACTGCACGCTTGAGGCCATTCACAGCGGCAAGGATGTCTACTGTGAAAAACCAGTGACCCACCGGTTCGCCGAAGGACTGGCAATCTGCAACGCCGTTGCCGACCGGGGCACAATCTTCCAGACCGGCTCGCAGCAGCGGTCAACGCCGGAGTTTCGGCAGGCAGTCGAACTGATTCGCAACGGAGTGCTTGGTGGGCTTGACCGGATCGAAGTTGGACTGCCATCAGGCTACGAACTGCCGATGGGCTCTCCAACAATCATGCCGCCGCCCGACGCCAAAGCCTATGACCTCTGGTGCGGACCGGCTGAGCAGCTGCCGTACATGCAGGCCCGGCATCATCGCTGGTGGCGGGGCCACACGGCCTTTGGCGGTGGCGTGCTGATGGACTGGATCGGCCATCACAATGACATCGCCCACTGGTCGCTCGACCTCGACACCAGTGGTCCAGAGCGGGTCGAGACGACGGTCTGGACGCCAGCCAAAGCCGCGGTCTACGACACTCCCTGGCACTACACGATTTGCTGCGACTATCCCGGCGGTGTCGCCTCGACGATTTCCGATGCCAATCCCGTCGGCACGAAGTGGATCGGCCCCGATGGCTGGATTCACGTCACCCGCGGACGGCTGACGGCATCTGACGACCGCTGGCTGGCTGACAACTTTTCAGCGGGACCTTTCAGTCTCGGCCCCGCTACCAGCCACGTCCGCAACTTTCTTGACGGCGTAAAAACAAGGCAGACCTGCGTTGCCCCGGCGAGCGTTGGTCATCGGTCCATCACGCCGGGCCACCTTGGGTATGTCTCGCAGGCCGTTGGCCGACCGCTGACCTGGGATCCGGTGGCCCAGCAGATCAGCAACGATCCAGAAGCCCAGCAGCTGCTCGAGCGGAACCCCTACCGGGCCCCGTGGCAGCTGCCGGGCTGAACCGTTCACTCACGGAAGCCGTTTGACCCGCAGATCCTTGTAGTGGACGACACTTTCGGGATCATGGGCCTGGATGGCGAGGGTGCCGCTGGAGAGCTTGCGGCCCGCCATGTTCTTCGGCGGCTGCCAGTCGTCGGGCTGCGTCCAGTCGGTGGTGACTTCACCATTGATCTTCAGCACGATGTGGTTGCCATCGACAATGATGTCATAGTCGTACCACTCGCCATCTTTGACTGGCGACTCATCCATGACGTCGGCCACTGCGTACAGGCCGCCGGTCTTCTTACGGTCCTTGTGGGTCTGGTTGACCTGGCATTCAAAACCAGCTTCTGGCCAGCCCGAGTCCTGATACTTCGTATGGAAGTAGAGGCCGCTGTTTGCCTTTGGCATCGTCTTGACCTTGGCATGCCAGTGAAAGTTGGTGAACTCTTCATCGGCCGGATCATTCGGGTCGCCAACCCAGAAAAGGTGGCAGCGGGGACCATCGATGACCAAGACACCATCTTCAACCTTGAACGAATCTGGGTGCTCTGGATTTGCCTTCCAGCCGGTCAGATCCTTGCCGTTGAACATCGTGATCCAGCCATCATTCTCAGCGGCTGAGCTAAGACCAGTCACGCAGAGCAGGCAGGCAAATACTGTCATGGACGCCAAGAATTTTCTCAACATCATCAAAACTCCAGAAGGGTTCGTGTGAAATGGTTGGGCCAGATCATACCATCAGATCGAAAGCGAAGCTTGCCAGTGAACGAACCTTCGACGCCAACGAGCCGGGCAAGCCGCTTCCAGTGGCCCGCTTGAGTGCAGACTGGCTTGTTATTGCCAAACGAGCTTGAGCAGGCGTGAAAGTGCCTCTTGCAGATCACGTCCAGCACAGACCTGCCCAACCCCCGCGATAAAGGGTCTGCCATTGCCCCCAAGAAACATTCCTGCCCGATACTCCCCCAGCGGCAGCTTACTCCGTCTATCAACAAAGTTGCTCGGCTCAACGATCAATCACCAGCTGATAGATCGTGTTGAGGGATCTCGGTCTTTAGGTACCGCCACCCCTTCACGTAGGCAATCAGATCACGCATCGCGTTTGGTGACAGCTGTCGCTCGAATCCAGCTGGCATCAGTGAGATGCCGCTCGCTTGGCAGTCCTCAATTTGGTCGCGTGGAATCGTCTTGCGCTTCAGCTGTTGCATCAGCAATGTGACTGAGTCGCCTTGCCCCTCTTCCAGCAGGCCCTCAAAGGCCTGCCCATCGGTGGTCAGCACCACGTAGCGAAAGTAAGCGGCGTCGATCGCCCGGTTCGGATCGAGGATGGCGGTCAGCACCTGCGCAGGGGTCTTCGTCCGAAAGTCTGAAATATCAGGTCCGACAGCAGAGCCTATGCCATCAAGCCGGTGGCAAGCGGTACAGTGCTTCGCGAACAGCAGCTTGCCAGCTGCAAGATCTCCTGGTTGGGCTAGTGCCGCATGGTAGCGGTCCCAGAGCTCCGAATCGGCTGCGAGACTGCCCGCTGCTTGCAATTTATTTGCCCGAGCTGCCACGTCACGGTCAGGATGCTGCCGCAGCTTTTGCCACGAGCCGGCGTCGATCAACCCGGAAGGAATTTGGTGTGTTTCGATCGCGGCGATCAGCGTGGGTGTCCAGCTGCGGTGCTGCAACAACACCCGAATCGTGTCAGCAAATGCCGTCGGCGGCAGCTCGGCGAGGCAGGCAGTCAACCGGGCAGCATCAGCGGCATCTCCCAGCCGCCGCAGGCCTTCGACAGCTGGTTTCCAAAATCGGGTTTCTCGCCGCCTTACGACATCGCGGCACATGGCGAGCGTTTCAGCCGAGCGATCATTCTGAAGGCGTTCCCAGGCCGCAAGCTGCTGGGCTGCCGCCGCCCCCCGGTCGCTGGCAAGGGATCGATCCCGTTCGATCCAAGATCTGATTAATTTGGACTCATCCTCGGTCCTGCTGGCGATGAGCTGCTGCCAACTTCGGTTGGCTGCCGTAACCCCCGCCGAAAAACTCTCCCAAGCGGCCTGCTGCCCAGCGTCACTTTCGATCGCCATCAGGGCTGCGAGCAAGACGCCGACGTCACCCTGCCAACCGCACCGCTTCCAGAGGGGCAGGCAGATGGCCGCAGTTTCAGACTCATGCTCGGTCGCCTCCGCAAAGAGCCGAGTTGTCAGCGGCGCAGCAAGCCCTTGTGGTACCAGGGAGATCGCCTTGGCCAGCCACTCCCGGTCAGTGGTTGTATCACCTGGGTCAAAACGGGCAGCCATTGCAAGTGAGTCAAGGAGCCGTTCATCCGCGTTCGCGGCGTGCTCCAACAGCCACTGATACCGCACCCGGGGATCGTCATCACCGGCCAACTGATGACTCAAAAGTAAAATCTGCTCATCGACCGTGCCACCAACCTCACCGAGCAACCGGACGACTTGGCGACGAAGATCGGGTGAGTGGGATTCAGCGGCCCGAACAAGATCGTCAGGAGTGAGCAGCCCCACTGCCTGCAACAGCCACAGCGATCGGATCGGACCGTGCCGATTGCCGACCCGCTCCCCATGCAGCCACTGGTCTCGGAGAGCCAGGGCCAGCCGCCTTTGGCCCTCGGCATCGCGTTGGCCAAACCGCTCAAGCAGCAGTCGGCCGGCAGTCATCCTCCGCCAACGGTTGCCGCTCCCGAGCCCGACAACCAACTCCTGATCGGTGACGGCCGAAAGATCGTTCAGTCGCTGTGCCGGAGACCGTGCTGAGTCAGCGGGAACGATCCGATAAATCCGGCCCGCCTGATTGCCCCATCGCAGATCAGCGCGGCTGCGAAGTTCGACCGGCATCCAGTCAGGATGCTCGATTACCGCCCGGTGCATATCGACGACATAGAGCCCGCCGTCGGGGCCGTCGCTGAGCGAGACCGGCCGAAACCACGAGTCTCGCGAGGCGAGAAACTCCCGACCCGCCTCGCCTCGCTGCGTCACCGGCACAAGCCTATTCTCGATGGTGCGATACCTCTGCACCAGCGATCCGGTCGGTTCGCAGGCAAAGAAACTGCCATCAAGCTCTGCCGCCAGCAGATCGCTTTCATAGCGGTAGACGCCACAGGCGGCGGTAAATTGACCGGCGTGGAGGTTGCTCGTCGTCCAGGCATCGACCAGTGGAAAGACGCGACTCTGCTCAGCCGCCGGCATGACCGACACCCGCCACTGGGCAATCGGTAGCAGGGGGTTGGCCTGCACCTGCGACACGTCGGCCATCAACAGTTCACAGGGGTTCCGGTTGCTGCAGACGTATCGCTGTGCGGCAGCGTCCTGGTGAAAGCCAAACTGCGAATTGCCCGCGACCGGCAGCCATTCACCACCGCGGGGGTCAAACTCAAAATCCCGTTGGCTCAGCGAAATCGGCTGCTTTGCCGCCTGCCACCTCGGGTCGATGCTCTGCGCGTTGCCGCCCCGCAGGCCGGTGGCAACATGCACCCGGTTTTCAATGGTCAGGGTTGGATGGTTCGCCCGCAGCTGTTCATTGCCATCTGCAAAGCCGGTGAACCAGGAGGTGACTTTCACCCTCTCGTCCCCTTGATCTTGACGGCTGGCCTGGGACGCCGACTGCTGGATATGGTCCGCTTCCATAAACACGACCTTGTCGGCAAGGGTCACAATCGCTCCGGTGCCAAAGAGCTGCACACCCGTCGGGAACAGTAGGTTGTCAGCAAACACCTCGGCTTGCTCAAAGAAGCCATCGCCATCCTGATCGGAAAGGATCTTGATCCGGCCACGGTATGTTCCGGGTTCTCCGGCAGGCCCGGACGGCGGCGTTGGATAATCGCCCATCTCGACAACCCACATGCGTCCCCGGGCATCGAAACGAATTGCCACTGGGTCGACCACCTGCGGTTCGCAGGCGGCCAGTTCAATCGTGAGACCCGGCCTGAGGTCAAACGCCTCAACCGCCTCGGCAGGTGCGAGCGGCTGCCTGCGCTGCTCGGCGGTGGCCGGCAGAGAAGCTGCGACAGCGAACCAAACAGCGGTCAGGACTACGGCCGACCAGTGCTTTACAATCTGCATTGGTGTCTCTCTGGTGACAGCTGTCGGACTGCCGCAGCCCAGCTTTATCCGGCGACAACACCGGTCGGCTTCTCAGGAACATTCAACTATGTCTGCAAGCAATCTCTGTCAACAGACTCGGCAGCCGGACCGGCAGGCCTCGAACGCTTGGCGGCAAGGGTTTTGGCGACCGCCGAATCTTCCGCAGTTTATCGTTCGGCTGGTCTCCTTGGGAGGAATCGCCGTTGGTTTGGCCGGAATCGGGCTGCCCGCTCATGCAGCCAGCCCGTCGACCTCGGCAGCACAACCCGCTGAAAATACAGCTTCTGCGGTTGGCGACTTCCAGGTCGGCACCGCCGCGGTCGATGTCACCCCGATCAAACTTCCGGTCGCGATTAACGGCGGCATGACAGCCCGCTTGACCGATCAGGTGAACGATCGGGTACTCGCCCGGGCCTTGGTGCTGGCCCAGGGCGGCACCGAACTGGCCATGGTCGTTGTCGACAGCTGCATGCTGCCCCGCGACCTGCTCGACCAGACAAAGCAGCTTGCGTCAGAAAAGACCGGGATTCCAGCGAACAGGATCATGATCGCGGCAACGCATACGCACACGGCTCCTGCGGCGATGTCCTGCCTTGGCACCGACGCGGACCCCGACTACCGGGCCTACGTTCGACTCCGAGTGGCCGATGTGATTGCCGCAGCCCAGAAAGCCCTTCAGCCGGCCCGCGTCGGCTGGGCCTCGGTTGACGCAGCAGACTTCATGGCGGTGCGGCGGTGGATTCGCCGGCCCGACCGCATCGGCACCGACCCGTTCGGCAATGCAACCGTCCGGGCCAACATGCATGCCGCCCGCGACCCCGATGCGGTAACCGGTGAATCCGGCCCGGAAGATCCCGAACTCTGCCTGCTGAGTTTCACGACCCCGACCGGAGAACCGCTGGCGGTCTTCGCCAACCTCTCCATGCATTACTTCAGTGGCGTGCAGCCAATCAGTGCCGACTATTTTGGCCGTTACTGCAGCCAGCTTGAAAACCGCTGGCAGGAACAGGGAGGCGGCGTTCGGAAACCTCTCGTCCTGATGTCGCACGGCTGCAGCGGCGACATCTGGCGGCGGGATTACACCGGGAAGACTCCGGAGCGGATGAACACCATCTCGATCGACGACTACACCAAGGAGCTTGTCGATCTGTCACTTAGAGCGATTGATAAGGTGCGGCACGCCGAGCCAGCTGCCCTGGCAATGGCTGAACAACGGATTCCCCTGAAGTATCGGACTCCCGATGCCGAGCGGCTGCGGTGGGCCAAACGCGTTGTCGCCGAGATGGGTGAGCGGCTGCCGAAGTCCCAGGAAGAAATCTACGCCCGCGAGGCGATCTTTCTGCACGAATGGCAAGAGACTGAAATTGTCACGCAGGCAATCCGGATCGGTGAGTTCGCCGTCGCCACGACGCCGACTGAGACCTATGCCCTGACTGGGCTGAAGATCAAACTGCAAAGTCCCGCTCCACAAACAATGGTGCTTGACCTGGCCAATGGGGGCGACGGCTACATCCCGCCGCCTGAGCAGCACGCGCTTGGCGGCTACAACACCTGGCCTGCCAGGTCGGCTGGCCTCGAGGTGACCGCCGAGCCAAAGGTGGTGCAAAGCTGCCTGAGTCTGCTTGAGCAGATCTTTCAGCAGCCGCGGCGGGACCATCGGCTTTCCACGGGGCCCGCCGCCCAGGCTCTGCTCGACGAAGATCCGCTCTGCTACTGGCGACTCAACGAGTTCAGCGGGCCGGTCGCCAAGAGCCAGCTCAGCCGTGGCCGCGACGCGATCTACGAGCCGGGCATCGTCTTTTTTCTGGCGGGGCCACAGTCGCCGGCATTCACTGATCCGTCAGAGGTGAACCGGGCTGCTCACTTTGCCGGTGGCCGCCTGCGGGTGCGGCTGCCTGAACTCCCGGAAACCTACCGGATCTCACTTTCGATCTGGAACGGCATGCCGACCGACGCCCGGGAGATCGCTGGCTGGTTCTACGCCCGCGGTGTCGATGCTTCTCGGGAAGCCTGCTTCGAGCAAGTCGGGGTCGCTGGCAAGGGCGAACACGTAGGACGCTTGATCGCGCGGCTTCCTGGCGGCCACATCCATCACGGCCGGTCACCGATTCACCGTTGGCAGTGGCACCGGGTGCTGATCTCACGAACCTCGGATCGATTCGAGGTTTTTCTTGACGGTGAGAATGATCCCGAAATCAGCGTTGCGATCCTGCCGGCCGACGGCCAAAACCGGATGGACCAGGCCAGTGCCGAAACCGAACTGTTCTTTGGCGGATCGAGCTTCGGCGACGCCAATTGGGAGGGCCGCCTCGATGAGATCGCGATCCTGCCGCAACCGCCGCCTTAGGCTCTTCTTTCCGCGAAAACATCAGTGACCAGCAGGCCGCGACCTTTCGCGAACCACACACCCCTGGGTTCTCAAGCAAGTCAGCTGCATCACTTGGTTGAACACCCGCATCGGCTGCCTCCTGCCCAAGTGCCTGACGATAAAATCTGCATTGGCGAGTCCAGCCATCAGCGTGTGGACCCTCACATGCCGGGGCGAGCGGGAAGCCTGTCGGCCACCAAAGGCAGACGATTTGGTCTGCCAGTTCCTATCATGGGGGTTTGCGTCCAACACGTCACAGCAGCTCACCACTTCAAAAGGCACAACTTTTCACGATGTCGACAGTTGATACGCTGGCCGTGAAACTTGACGGCGAGTTTGCGGCCGACGCTCTCACCCAAACGATCTACGCCACCGATGCCTCGGAGTATCAGGAGCGACCGCTGGCGGTCGCCTGGCCAAAGTCGGATGCCGATGTTGGCGAGCTGATCCGGTTTGCGGCCGCTAAGGGCATTGGCATCATTCCGCGAGCGGCCGGCACATCGCTGGCCGGTCAGGTGGTGGGCAGTGGCATCGTGGTCGATGCCGGAAGGCATTTAAACGAGATTATCTCCCTCGACACTGAAGCCCGCCGGGTGCGAGTACAGCCGGGTGTCGTACGTAACGACCTCAACCGCTTTCTCGCTCCCCACGGCCTGTTCTTCGGTCCCGAAACCTCGACCGCCAACTGGGCGATGATCGGCGGCATGGTCGGCAACAACTCCTGCGGCTCTAACTCGATTGCCTACGGCTCCACCCGCGATCATCTGATTTCGGCCCGGGGGTTTTTGAGTGACGGCAGCGAGGCGACCTTCGGCCCGCTGACCACCGACGAGTTGCAGGCCAAGTGCCAAGGCCCCGATTGCCTGGAGACACGAATCTATCAGCGGCTCGCGGCTCTCCTTGGCGATGCCACCACCCGGCAGACGATTCGTGCGGCGATGCCGCGGCCCGAGGTAACCCGCCGCAACACCGGCTATGCCCTCGACGCTCTGCTCGATGCCAACTGCTTTGACGCGGCCAGCGACACCCCCTTCAATCTCTGCCGGCTACTGGCTGGCTCCGAGGGCACACTTTTCTTTGGCGTTGAATATGAGCTGAACCTGCTGCCACTGCCGCCAGCCGGTGGGCTGCTCTGCGTCCACTGCGAGTCAGTCGATGAGGCATTGCGGGCGGCGGTGCTGGTCATGCAGCGTCGGCACTGCCTGCCGGCCGGCCGGATGGAGGTGACCGCTGCCGACCCCCCGCAGCTGACCGGCTGCGAACTGATCGACAGCAAGATTCTCGACTGCACCAAGGACAACCTCGAGCAGGCCCGCAACCGGTCGTTCGTGGTGGGTGAGCCGGGTGGCGTGCTGGTCGTGGAGCTCAAACACCCCCATCGGGAAAAGGTCGGTGCGGGGCTGGCGGCAATTGCAACTGACCTGAAAACAGCTGGCCTTGGCTATGCCTTCCCGACACTCTTTGGTGACGACTCACACAAGGTCTGGGAGCTGCGGCGGGCCGGCCAAGGGCTGGTCAACAACCTGCCGGGGGATGCCAAGCCACGGGAGATCGTCGAAGACACCGCCGTGGCGATTGACGACTTACCTGCGTACATCAGCGAGTTCGACCGGCTGCTGGCGGAAAAATATGGCATCGACTGCGTCCACTATGCCCATGCCGGAGCGGGCGAGCTGCACCTGCGTCCCCTTTTCGACCTCCGCAGTCCCGAGGGCTTGGCGCTGTTTCGCGGGGTGGCCACCGATGTTGCTGCACTCGTGAAAAAATACCGGGGCAGCCTTTCAGGTGAGCATGGCGACGGCCGGCTGCGGGGGGAGTTCATCAGCACCATGGTCGGCGACGCCTGCTACGAACTCTTCAGGCAGGTCAAGCAGATCTTTGATCCCACCAGCATCTTCAACCCCGGCAAGATCATCGACACGCCGCCGATGGA
>CAZKSP010000026.1:0-17026 GCA_964555385.1 uncultured Chitinophagaceae bacterium | reverse complement strand
TGACGAAGAGGTGGCCGAACTCGAAGGACTGGTCGAGTGGGCCGACCAAACCCGTGATGGCTCGCTGGCTGACTTGCCGACGGTTCCCCGTGGCTCGGTCTGGGATGAGGTGCAGAGCGACTCCGGCAACTGCATGGGACGGGCCTGCCCCACGTATGACCGCTGCCATTACTACGCTGCCCGGCGGCGAATGCACCATGCCCAGCTCCTAGTGGTCAACCATGCTCTGTTCTTCTCAGATCTGGCACTCAGGCGGAGCGGGGCGAGCCTGCTGCCCGACTACGACATCGTTGTCTTCGACGAAGCCCACATGGTCGAGTCGGTCGCAAGTGACCACCTTGGCATTGGCCTTTCGAGCGTCGCGGTTGATCGGCTGCTGTCGCGGCTGTTCAACGAGCGGACCAATCGCGGCCTGCTGGTGCACTATCAGCTCGACGACATCCGGCCCGACGTCATCCGGGCCCGCCGGGTCGCCGAGGACTTTTTTTCCAGCGTCTACCATGCAGTGGCCCGCCGGGGCGATGGCCCCTGGCGAATCACAGCCCCTGACCTTGTGGCCGATACGCTGGGCGAGGTGCTCTTGGCACTCGGCCGCAAGCTGCGGGCGGCTTCGGACAGACTTTCAAGCCCCGCAGAGCGGCAGGACTTCCAGTCGCAGGCCGATCGGCTCACGGCCCAGGCCGGCGCTGTGCGGACCTGGCTGGAACAGACTGAACCGGGCAGCGTTTGGTGGGTGGAGGCCCGGCAGGGCCGCCGGACGATACCGAGCATCAAACTCGCTAGTGCGCCGATCGATGTCAGTGGTGTGTTGCGGCGGGAACTGTTTGACCGGGTCGGATCGGTGATTCTGACCAGTGCGACGATCGCGGTCGGTGGCCGGGCTGAGGCCGAGGATGTTACCGATGACGCCGACCCGAATGGCGAGCCCGGTTTTCGCTATGTTCGTCAACGGCTGGGCCTTGAGTCAGCGGTTGAGCTAAAGCTTGATAGTCCATTCGACTATGAATCGCAGGCCGAACTCGTCCTCGTTGACCGGCTGCCCGAGCCGAGCCAGCGAGAAGCCTATGACCGCGATGTCGCGAAGATGCTGCGGCATTTTGTGGCGGCTGCCCGAGGCCGCACGATGGTGCTCTTCACCAGTCATCAGGCGCTCGCCAAGGCCTCGGCGGAGTTGGCCGGCTTTTGCATTCGCAATCAGTTGCGGCTGGTCAGTCAGGCCGATGGGCTCTCACGGGGCCGCATGCTTGATGACTTTCGGGCCGCAGACGAGGCGGTCCTGCTGGGCACTGACGGCTTTTGGCAGGGCATCGACCTGCCGGGCGATCTACTGACGCAGGTGATCATTACCCGCCTTCCCTTCGCTGTCCCCGATCGGCCGCTGGTGGCAGCTCGGATTGAGGCGATCAAGGCAGCCGGTGGCAATGCCTTTGCCGAGTACCAACTGCCCGAGGCGGTGATCAAGCTTAAGCAGGGCTTCGGTCGGCTGATCCGCACCCGTGAGGACCGGGGCCGCGTTGTGATCCTCGACCCGCGGATGATCACCAAGCCTTACGGCCGTATCTTTCGGGCCAGCCTTCCCCAGGCTCGGCTGGTGATCGAGCAGGCAAATGCCGCCAGTCGCTGATGGAGGTGCCCGCCAAGTAAGCCAGGAGAATTTCCAGCGGTGACGGTCTGTCGCCTTGCAATTACTTGCTCACGACCCTGAACTTGGCCCGTGGCACAAAATTCTGACAACTGCGCAACGGGATGGTAGGGTCATGCCGGTATGCACAGGAAGGAAATTATCATGCAACGAACAGTACTACTTGTCTTCATCACCTTGTGGGCCACAGCCGGGCTGGCTGCTGACCGTGCGATTGTGCTGCATGGTCAGCAGGCCAAAGTGATCGGCTCAACGCTGCGGTATGAACCGGAGCCGCACAAGCAGACCTTGGGCTGCTGGACGAAGGCCGACGATGCTGCCCAGTGGACCTTCACCGCAGACCGTTCGGGCGAGTATGCCGTCGAGGTGCTGCAGGGCTGCGGCCGAGGCCAAGGAGGCAGCACCATGCTGCTGACTGTCGATACCGACCGTCCTGGCAGGCAGTCGCTGGAGTTCGTGGTTGAGGAAACCGGCCACTTTCAGGCCTTCAAGCCCCGGTCAGTCGGCCGAGTGACGCTTGCCGCCGGTGCGCATTCGCTGTACATCAAGCCGAAAGAGATTGCGAAGAAGGCCTGTTGTGACATCCGTCAGGTTCGGCTGGTGCCGGTGCTGGCTGCCGTGGCGGCGCCCGTGAAGCGGCCCAACATCATTTTCGTATTTTCTGATGATCACGCCGAGCACGCGATTTCGGCCTATGGCTCAAAGGTCAACACCACGCCCCACCTCGACCGGCTCGCCGCGGCCGGTGCCCGGTTCACCAATTCCTTTGTGACCAACTCGATCTGCACACCGAGCCGGGCCACGCTGCTGACCGGACAATATTCCCACAAGAACGGCGTGCCCGTCTTTAACCGGTTTGACGGCTCCCGCGATACCGTCGCCAAGCACCTGCAGCAAGCGGGCTACCACACCGGCATGATCGGCAAGTGGCATCTCGGCAGCGACCCGACCGGGTTTGACCGCTGGATTGTGCTGCCCGGTCAGGGGAGCTACTGGAACCCCAGCTTTCTGGTTCCTGGAGGGAAGCTCTCGATTGAGGGCCACTGCACCGATATCACCGGCGATTTGGGCATCGAGTTCATCAAGACCCGACCGGCCGATCAGCCCTTTTTTCTGATGCTGCACCAGAAGGCACCGCATCGGAACTGGGATCCCGATGAACGAAACAAGGCCCGGTTCAAGGACGCGGTCATCCCCGAGTCGGAAACGCTCTGGGATGACTACGCCACCCGGCCAGCGGCCCTGCCAGAAAATCAACAGACGATTACCCGCGATCTGACCAACCGAGATCTCAAGCGGGAACCGCCGGCGGAACTCGAGGGCAAAGCGCGGAACCAGTGGCTGGGCCAAAAGCCCGAACAGGTTGAAGTTGATGGCAAGACACTTACCGGTGATGACCTCGTCCGCTGGAAGTACCAGCGGTTCATGCAGGACTATCTCGCCTGCGTGCAGGGTGTGGACGACAACGTTGGCAAACTGCTTGACTATCTCGATGCGGCAGGGCTGGCCGATGAGACAATCGTGATCTACTCCTCTGACAACGGCTGGTACCTCGGCGACCTCGGTCTCTACGACAAGCGTTTCATGTACGAGCCAGGGCTGCGGGTGCCGCTGATCGCCCGGGGGCCGGGTATCAACCCTGCCAGCACGCCGGAGGGCTTTGTCGCCAACATCGACCTGGCACCAACCTTTTTGGAACTGGCCGGGCTCCCGGTGCCCGACTCGATGCAAGGGAAAAGCCTGGTGCCGCTGCTGCGGGGTGAGACGCCGGCGGCCTGGCGACAATCCGTCTACTATCGCTACTACCACGACCCGGGCCATCACAATACCCGGGCCCACTACGGCGTGCGGACCGCCAGCCACAAGCTGATCCATTACTGGAAGAAGGACGCGTGGGAACTTTTCGATCTCACCACCGATCCGACTGAGCAGCACAATCTGCTGTTCGACCCGGCAGAGGCTCGGTCACCGGAGGTCGCCACGACGTTTGCAGCCCTCAAGGCCCAGATTGCTCGGCTACAGCGGGAATACGGCGACGATGGTCGCTATGCCGACCCGGCTGATTGGCCAAAGGGTGGTTCAGGCGGTGACATGGCCGGCAAGAAACCGCTCGGTGAAAAAACCGTGACTGAGGCGATCGCTCTGCTGGGAATGTAGGGCGGTTTGGTTGTCGGTGATGTCGGCTCGTTTGTTTCACGTCCGGCTGGTCCCATGCTTGGAAGCCCGAAGCGCAAGCTGAGGGAAACCGTGTTTTGCTCCAGGAGCCGCATTCCCTCGGCTCGCGCCTCGGGCTTCCTGGAGTGCGGGGCCTCCCGCTGCGACGGCTGAAAGGATTTGCTGACAGGCAAAAAGTACACTGCAACGGGGCCGGCTTGGTGGTGTCGTCCCTGCTGTTCATCTGCCCGCAAACCCATGGTGTGATAGCCAATGGTTCGATTCGTTCAACTGGCGTGCGCACTGCTGATCTGCACGATTGTCGTTCCACTGTCTGCCGCGGAGAGTTTTCCGCCGCTGGCTGGTGGCCCACCGCCACAAAACGTTGCTGAACTCTGGCAGAGTTATGACCCGACAGCCGAGCCGCTTGACGTACAGGTGGTGCATGAGTGGCAGGCTGACGGTATCACCACGCAGCTGCTTACCTATCACATTGGCACCTTCAAAGGGCGGCCGTCGCGGATGGGTGCCTACTACGCTTGTCCGACCGATGCCAAAGCCAAGCTGCCAGCCATCCTGCAGCTGCATGGCGGGGGCCAGCGGGCTCAGCGGCAGACGGTCGAAACCTTCGCTGCCAACGGCTATGCCTGCCTTGCTCTCAACTGGGGAGCATTGCCGATGGCCGACCAGCAGCCGGGCGACCCGGGCACCGACTGGGGGGCGGTCGATGCCACCCAGACCAGTCACAACAGCCACTACGCTTCGGTTGAGCCCGATGGGAAGACACTCGATGCCGTGCCAAGCCCGCGGAACAACAACTGGTTTCTGATCACGGTCGCCGCTCGGCGGGCCCTGACACTGCTCGAACAGCGGCCCGAGGTCGATGCCGACCGGCTGGGCGTCACGGGCCATTCGATGGGGGGCAAGCTGACTGTGATGACTGCGGGGGCTGACCGCCGCGTGAAGGCGGCGGTGCCATCCTGTGGCGGCTCTGCCGCTGCGCAGGACGCCCTGCGGCAGCGGTCCGGTTCTGCCTGCCGGCCGCCGAATCGGTCACCGCTCTATATGAACGCTATTGATGATCGCAACGCCATCCGGGAGATCCGCTGTCCGATTCTCTATCTCGGGCCGCACAACGACTTTAATGGCATGGTCGACCAATTGTTCATGAACTGGAAGGAGATGCCGAGTGAATCGATTCACTTCAGCATTTCCCCCCATCTCAACCATCGTCATGTTAGTGAGTCGTCCTACGCCAGGACGTACTTCTTTGACTGTCTGCTCAAGGGGGAAGGTGAGTTTCCGCAGACACCAGTCCTTGAGGTGAACCTGAAAACCGATTCTGGCATGCCGCAGGCGACTGTGCGGTCCGATCGGCCTGACGAGGTCGTGAAGGTCGAGGTTTACTACAGCGTTGACCCCCACGGCATCACCCGCTTCTGGCGGTCAGCGGAGGTGACCCGGTCCGGTGACAGCTGGACCGCTGCCTGCCCGATCACCAGCACCGAGCTGCCGCTGTTTGTGATCGCCAACGTGCATTACCCGCTCGACCGGAAAATCGTCGGCGGGCCCGGGGAGGGGCAGCCGCCGGCCACCTATCTGGTCAGTTCCTGGCAGCTTGATTTTGAGGCCGATGAACTCGTTGCCGCCGGGGTGCGGGCGACCGATCCACCAGAGAGGATGATCGTGGAGGACTTTGGCGACTGGCAGGACTGGTACCAGCTGAATCCTCGCAATCCCCATCACCACTTGGCCGCCACTCGCAAGATCAAAGACCCCAAGTGGCGAGGGCCGGATGGGGCGAAACTGGCCATTGATGTGCTGGCACCGACCGGAGGTGATCTTGCGCTGACCTTTGAGTTGGCCGCCTGGAGTTGCTATGCCGGTGTGCCCCAGGGACGGTATCTGGCGGTCAAGCCACTGGTTGCTATTGACGAGTGGCAGACGGTGGAGGTTTCACTGAAAGATCTGGAGCCACTCGATGACCGTAGCCGTAAGGGCCTTGCCAGTTGGCGGTACCTGACCGAACTGGCCATTACGGCCGCAGTTCGCACCCGAGAGAACGGCAAGGAGGTCATCCGGGCCGGCGGCGAATGGCCTGCCGATCGGCAGTTTCGCCGGCTCCGCTGGGTGGGGGGCACCCAGCCTGAGCACCTGCTGCTGCCGGGGGCAGTGATCTCAAAGGCTGACTTTGAGCATATTTTCCAGCAGTCGATTGATGAATCGGTGGAGCAGGAAACCCGGGACGCCGCCCTGGTTCGCTAGGTGTTCGCCGGAACGGGATTGTTCAAGGGGGCAGGTCAACAGATTGCAGACACTGACGGTTCTGCCGTCGTGGCGAAATCTTTTGGGAATGCTTCTTGGGGAATTTTCGTGGATCGTTTGTGACGCGTTGGTGCCTGAGGCCCATGCCATCTCGCCGGTCGTTCGCTCCGGGCATCCTGCCCTCCGATCACTCGACGGAAACCTTGCTCCGGCCTCCTGGCTCCGCTCAGTTTCCAACGCCGCTCGATTGGCATGGGCCTCAGACGCCTCACCCCAAAAATTCCGAAAGGCACTTTCTGGAAATGGGCGACATTCACCGGGTCAGCAACAGTTCAGCCCAGGTGGTCGGGTCGCTCTCCCAGGGAAACTCGGGCGGCGCAAAGCAGGGCAGCTTGCCCAGCCGGCGATCGACCGCGGCGGCGAAGAAGCCCAGTCGCGGGCTTTCGTCGGGATCCCAGCCCGGCAGGGCGGCCGCCGTGATGAAGGCGTCGATCTGCCAGCCGGAAGCGGTATTTTTTGCCGCCAGCAGGACCGACTTTTCCGGTAGCGGGGCTGATGGCTCGCTGGTGCGGGGAATCTGGGCCGCCACCGCGACCGGCTCGCTGGCCTGCTGACCACCACCGGTCGGCAGCAACGCCAGTCGCCGGCAGAACCGGCCGGCCCGGTGACTTTCGCCTGTGGGTCGGGTGGCAATCCAGAGGTGCAGGCCGTCACTGTCCTCCGGCTTCGCGGGCTGGCACCAGCGGCTTCCCGAAAGCCCATCGATGCGGGCCCGCACCCCGAGCCCCGCCTCGTTCCAGCCGACCGACAGTTCCAGCAGATCCGGCACACCCGCCAGTCCCGCCACCCGCGGCAGCAGGCAGGTCTCATCGAGGTGGCTCTTTGCAGGCGGCCAGAGCCGTTCCCGCCAGGGGCAGGAGAGCCGCAGACGGAACAGGCTGGCTGGGTTGACCAGTGGCATCGGGTAAAGGTGCGCTGGGGAATGAAAGCGATCTGCAAGGTATGCTACCAAGGTGGATGTGACCGATCCTGCTCGGTCGTCGATTTTTCACGGAGACAGGACAGCGGCCCGATGCGTGTGCTGCAGATTGCCAGCGAGGCGGTGCCGTTTGCCAAAACCGGTGGCCTGGCGGACGTGGCGGGCGCTTTGCCTGTGGCCCTGCAACAGCTTGGCTGCCAGACCACACTCGTGCTGCCGGCCTATCGCAGCGTCTTCGGCAAGGGGCTGCCGATCGAGCCAACCGACCTGCGGTTTCCGGTGGCAGTCGGTACGCGAAGCCTGGAGGCAACGGTCTTCACCTGCCGACTGCCGGGAGACGACGGGCAGATATTTCTGATCGGCAATGATCACTGCTTTGACCGGGATAGCCTCTACGGCACACCTGATGACTATGCCGACAATGCAGAACGGTTCATCTTCTTTTCACGAGCCGCTCTCGAATTGGCAGCCCGCCAGCCCGAGCCGTTTGACATCATCCACTGCCACGACTGGCAGACGGGACTGGTGCCGGCCTACCAAAAGCTGCTTTACAGTTCATGGCCGACCATCGGTCAGGCCCGCACAGTGATCACCATTCACAACATGGCCTACCAAGGTCAGTTCTGGCACTGGGACATGCTGCTGACCGGCTTCCACTGGAAGTACTTTAACTGGCAGCAGATGGAGTTCTATGGCCAGCTCAATATGCTCAAGGCGGGCATCGTCTTTGCTGACAAACTGACAACCGTCAGCCCGACCTATGCCCGTGAGATTCAGATGGCCCCGGGAGGCAACGGCCTTGAGGGCGTGCTGGCCGGACGCAGTCGCGATCTGGTTGGCATCGTCAATGGCATCGACACCAACACATGGAACCCCCGTGCCGATGCACACATTCCCCGTCACTACAGCGCGGACGATGTGGATGACGGCAAGTACACGGCTCGGGTGGCACTGGCAGCCCGACTGGGCCATGCCGCGCCCGACCCGCGGCCGCTGGTCGCCTTTGTTGGCCGGCTTGCCGAGCAGAAGGGCGTGGGGCTGATCCTCGACCTCATCAACCGGATGGCGGGTTCGGGGCTGGCCCACTTCGTGATTCTTGGTACCGGCGACCCGGCCAGTGAGCAGGCGTTGCGGACGGTGGCCGCCTCGTATCCTGACACGGTCGATGTGGTGATTGGCTTTGACGAGACACTGGCTCACCTGATTCAGGCAGCGGCCGACATCCTGCTGATGCCCAGCCAGTATGAACCTTGTGGGCTAGCCCAGCTCTATGCCTTTCGCTATGGCACCATCCCCGTCGTGCGGTCAACTGGCGGGCTGGCCGACACTGTGGTTGACACCAACGACCAGACGCTGGCCGACGGCACTGCCAGTGGTTTCGTCTTTGAGGCGTTTGAATCGACAGCCCTTGAGGAGGCGGTGCGGCGGGCCGTCGCCGCCCGTGGTGACCAGGACCGTTGGCGAGAACTGGTTCGTCGCGTCATGGAGCAGGACTGGTCCTGGCAGGCCAGTGCCCGTCGTTACCGCGAGGTCTATGAGCAGACCCTTGCCGCGCCGTCGGTGGCTGTAGCCGACGTCGAATAGGTTGCCCGCTGTTTGTCTGTTCCAAACCGCCCAAGGGTGCCCACGCCGGCTTGGGGACAGTGAAAGTCTCGTCGCGTGGGCGAGGATACGCCCAAAGCTCCTCGAGCGTTCACCGATCCCCTTCGCCTCGTCCTTAAGCGATTGGTCCCGCGCTGGCTCGGAGGCGGTGAAAGTCTCGTTGCGTGGGCCTGCTCCGCCGGGCGGGAAAATAGGAAAGCTTGCGGCCTTGGCAAAACCGCAGAACTGGTACGAGCGGTTGGCTTTTGCCAAACCGCATCAGTGAAAGCTAGCCGATATTCTCCCCATGAACACTTTCATCCAGCGATTGACGGCGTCGTGTGTTGTTTTGGCCTGCCTGATCGGGCTGACCATGCAGTTGGCGGCGGCCGGGGAATGCCGAGCCTGCCGAGGCCCCTACGGCGGCAAGACGATGCCTTGCGAAGATACCGGCTGTGGGCCGCGGTACTGGGGAGCATTCTGGGACGAGCCAAACTGTCCCGACCCGTGTGACTGCCGAAATCAGTGGCGGGGAGGCCAGTTCAAATCGCCCTCCCTCGACCTGCTGGCACCGTGGCAGATGCCGCCGGGCAAGGGGTTTTGGACACCAGAACAGTGCGGCTATGCCACTGAGGGACACTGCCACAGCTGCGGCCACGGCTGGTGCCCTGACTGGCTCAAGCCCAGTTGGTGGACGAAGTGACGACGTCTGGATCAGCCTGCCGCATCGCGGGCGAGTGACGCCGCAAAGGTGATCACATCATCCCGGTCGAGGCAGGCGGCCCGCAGACGGTCACCCGCCCCAGCGGCGTGAGCCAGTTCCACCAGCGGCGGAAGCGTGGCGGCCAGCGGTGCAGGCTGTGCCGGTCCCCTGTCGGCAGGCCGGGCCAGCACCGCTTCAAGGGCCGCACTGGGACGGTTCAGCCGGGCCAGCAGTACTGCCAGCGTGTCCCAGGCGGTCGGGGCGTCATATTGATCAGCCTCGGTGGCTGCTTGCTGGAAAAAGGCCACCGCCTCATCGACATCGTCACCCAACTGGGCCGCATAAAAGAGCCGCGAGGCAATGCCGAAGTCAGTGAAGGGAGGATCGCCGGGATATCGAAAGTCTTCTGGCAGCCGGCAGGCGTAGGTGGCCAGAGCGACGGCCTGGTTGAGCACCGCCGGGTCGGTACAGACCCGAGCAAACCGCAACACTGCCTGCAGGTGTGAGGCGTCGAGATGAATACTGGCATCCTGCTGGAGTCCGTCGACGGCCGCCAGTACC
The DNA here is from genome assembly GCA_964555385.1 of uncultured Chitinophagaceae bacterium. GTDB lineage: Bacteria > Planctomycetota > Planctomycetia > Pirellulales > UBA1268 > UBA1268. The sequence continues at coordinate 7,141 of CAZKSP010000026.1, read as the reverse complement.
GCAGCCACACCACCGCCCGTTGCCCGGATGTCGGCAAGCGTTGCCGCTGTCAAAAGCCCTCGCTCTTCAAGGTCGCGGGCAAGGCTTTCAAAGAGTTCACCGTGCAGGTGGTTGATCAGCAGACCGCCCACAGGTGCCTGCCGATCGGGCGGGAGGGCGGCCACCGACTGTTCGTACGCGGTGATCGCATTGCAGGTGCCCTGCGCGGCGAGCATCACGCGAATCCCGAGGGTCGGGTCGAGCCCTTCCCAGAGGGCCAGCTGCACAATCTCCTGGAGCGGTTGGTAAGCCGCCTCGTCGCTGTCACCGGCTGCCATGCCCGCCAACAGTTTTTCGGTGAGCGTCTGCAGCCGCTCGACAACCTCGTGCTGATCGACTGAGGCCCGCAGGTACATCCAGCCGCCGGCAATCTGCCCGTCTTCAAACAGTCCCCAACCGACTTCTCGACAGGCAGCAATCGTCTGCTCGTCCAACTGACCTCGTCTTTGAGTTGATGCCTGGGCCACCTGTCCCACCAGCGGTAGCCCGAGAGCTGCGCGAGCTCGCAGGAGCCGGGCATCGAATAGTCCATGCCAGCGGCGGTTTTCACGGAGCGTCTCTTCAAGCTGACCAAGCATGGCGTCAACGCCATTGGCCTGCTGAGCCGTCACCAGATCAGTGGCCAGACGAGTGGTATCGAGCAAATTGTCGGTGGGCGGGTTATTCACGTTTCCTCCATTGGTGGTTTAGTCAATTTTCTGCCGCTGTCGCAGCGATTCGTAGGCGAGGACGGCGGCAGTGGCGGAGACGTTGAGACTGTCGGCCACGCCAAGCATCGGCAGGGCAACGGTGGTGAGGGTGAGTGATCCGGCTGATGCTGCATCACACCAGGCGGTCGAGATGCCGTGGGCCTCGCTGCCCAGCAAAATTGCCTCGTTACCACCGAGAGCGACGTCGCACCAGCGGCAACTACCCTCAGGTGTGGCGGCGATCACCGGGCGGTTCCGATCGGCACACCACTTGATTGTCTCGGCTGTGGTGGCAGTCGCCAGCGGCATGCTGAAAACGGTACCAAGGCTGGCCCGAATCACCGCAGGATTGGCCGCGTCGGTGCCGGCTCCACAGGCGATGACGCCGCCGCAGCCAGTGGCATCGGCCGATCGGAGGATCGCCCCAAGGTTTCCTGGCTTTTCAACGCCTTCCAAAATAAAGATCGGCTGGTCGGCCTTGGCCGCAAAGGATGTGAGCGGCCCACTGCAAAACCGTACCACCGCAACCACACCTTCGTTGCGGCCGCCGAAGCTGACTCGGGTGAACGGTCGGTCGGCCAATGGAAGCAGGGGAATCTTACGGGCAACAAGCTCGGCCAAGATTGCCAGCAGCATGGTTGTGGGTGGCGACAGTCGGTCAGCGGCCACAAAGACTTCGACAAGTTCAACACCGGCACGAAGACAGCGGTCAAGTTCCCGCAGTCCATCAACCAGCGTCAGGCCGGTTTCTCGTCGGTCTCCGGCATTTCGCAAACGAGCAGCGGCGCGGACCCGGGGGTTCGCCGGGCTGGTGACCGTGCCGGCGGCTAAGACAGAATCAATAACAATTGCAGGTTCTGTCATTAACTGTTCGTTTTACAGGTGGCTGATGGCGGCAGGCCCCCGGCTCGGGCAAAGCCGCCTTGCGGCAGCAGCCGGCCCGCCAGGTCGGGGCAGGTCAGTTCACCGCTGCTGACCTGGGTCGCTGCCAGCGGCGTTGTCTCCAGGGATGCGGTTAGTGTCGCCTGGAGCCGCTTCGGTTGCCAGCCGGGTGAGTGAGCCGACAGCAGCACGGGGCCGCGGGCAGCGGGGGTGAGCAGGCGGCAGCAGTCGGCCAGCAACCGCGGCAGATCGCGGTCGATCGCGAATGCCTCGCCTTTAGGTCCGTGGCCCCAGGAGGGCGGATCGAGGACCAAACCATCGTACTGGCTCCCTCGGCGGAGCTCACGATTGACAAACCGGCGGGCATCTTCCCGAACCCAGCGGATTGGTGCTGCGGCCAGGCCGGAGGCGGTGGCGTTCTCCCGAGCGAGTTCGAGTGCCTGCCGGGAACTATCGATATGAACGACCTCGGCTCCTGCGGCGGCCAATGCCAAAGTGGCCGCGCCAGAGTGGGCGAACAGTGAAAGAACACGGCTGCCGGCCGATGTGGCTCTCGTCAGCCACTGCCACTGGGGCCACTGTTCCAGAAAAATTCCAACCTGACCGGAGGGCGCGGGACGCACCAACAGCCGCAGGCAGTGGCCGGGGAGCGGCAGGTCGATCAGCCAAGGATCAGGCACATGGCCGCAGATATCCCAGTTGCCACGGCCCCTGCTGGCCTCTCGAAAGACCACCGACGCGTCCTGCCAAAGCCCCGGCTGCTGTCGAGCCGCCCGGCTGGCTGGTAGCGGTCGGTCGATCAACACACCACCGAAATGCTCCAGCCGCCGGCCATGCCCCGTCTCATCGCAGCCAAAATCGAGGAGCGCAGGGTCGAGAAACTTTTTGGCGGCCGGGTCGTTCATAGTAGATACGAAGCATACGACCGGCGACAAAGTCTGTCGCCGGGCATTGGCAATCGTCCCCACGGGCGTTTCGCCCATCCATCCCCTTGCAGCCCATAGGAGCCTGTCATGAAACGCACACTTGTTCTCACTGCCGTTGCACTTACTGGAGTTGGGCTGGTGCTGCTGCTGCCACAGTGGCGGCTCAAGGCTGAGGAGTCCCGGCCGTCCCGGCAGCAGGGGGCTCGGGCGGAGGCGTTCCGGGGGAGAGAGCGGCCCGGCATTGGAGACCCGTCGATGATGCGGGATCAGGTGCTGCGGCGGTTCGACGAGATTCTGGATCGGCTTTCGCGGATCGAAAGACGGCTTGAGGGTGGGCCTCCAAGTCGGCATGGCGATGCTGGCCGCAGGCCGTCCGGCCATAGTGAGCATGGCCACGGACCTCGGCCACCCCGTCCTGAATGGATGGGCAAGGACGGCGAAGGGTTCCGACCCGGCCCCCAGATGCGGCCACCCCGAGGCGATGGTCGACAGATGGGCAGCAAGGGGCGGCCACTTGGTCGACTTGAACTGCCGAAAGAAATGCGCGAGCAGATGGAGCAGCGGATGCGTCAGGGACGCGAGCGGATGGAGCAGGCTCGTGAACGGATGGAGCAGGCTCGCAAGCAGTTTGCCGAGATGCAGAAGCGGATCGAGACGCTCGAGGCAGAGGTCAAGCGGCTGAAAAAAGCTGGGAACGAAAGCTGAGTTTTCGCAGGGCTGGCAAAACCCGTTGGAGATTGCTCTTTCGCGCGTTTTCCTTCATCGACGGCCATTTGCGAGGATGTTCATGCTGGCGGTTTGCTTGACGCGGATCCCTCACTAGGCTTTCATGATGTTGAGTGAGGAGGCGATGAGTCTCTTCAGCCTACGTTCCCGCTGATCGACCAAGCCGGTCCGCGTTTGCGACGAGGGTATTACCTCGGCAAGCGGCGACGCGGGTGTTTCCCCTCAGGAGTTTCCGATGGGACGCGCCGCTGCGTTGTGTAGTTGCTTGTCGTGGACAGTACTTTCCGGCCTGCTGGCTGCCGGTCCGGCTGCAGCTGATACGATCGATTTCAATCGTGATATCAGGCCGTTGCTCTCCGATCGGTGTTTTGCCTGTCACGGGCCGGACGAGGAGGATCGCCAGGCCGGTCTGCGGTTGGATGATGCCGCGGTCGCGACAGCCGAACTTGACAGCGGGCTGACAGCGATCGTGCCAGGAAAGGTGGCGGCGAGCGAACTGTTTGCCCGCATCACCAGCACCGACCCAGATGTCATGATGCCGCCTCCTGAGGTGGGCAAGCCAGTCACACCAGCCGAGGCCGAGTTGCTGGCTCGTTGGATTGCCGAGGGCGCGGAGTACCGTGACCACTGGGCCTTCGAGCGGGTCGAGCGGCCAGCGGTTCCGGAGGTTACCGACCAGCACTGGCCGGTGACACCGATTGACCGCTTCATCATGGCGCGGCTGGAGAAGGAGGGCGTTCAGCCGAACACCGAGGCCGAACGGGTAACCCTTGCCCGCAGGCTTGCCCTCGACCTGACCGGTCTGCCGCCAACGCCAGCAGCGGTGACGGCCTTTCTTGCCGACAAGAATCCTGGTGCCTACGAGCGGTATGTCGATCAGCTACTGGCCAGTCCGCACTATGGCGAACGGATGGCAATTGAGTGGCTCGATGCCGCCCGCTATGCCGACAGCCACGGCTACCAGACCGACTCAAGCCGCTCAAATTGGCCCTGGCGGGATTGGGTGATCGCAGCTTTCAATCGCAACCTGCCTTTCGACCAGTTCACGATTGAACAACTGGCTGGCGACATGCTCCCCGATCCGACCCGCGATCAACTCATCGCCACTGGTTTCAACCGCAATCATCGGATCAACGGCGAGGGAGGCATCATTGCCGAAGAGTGGCGGGTTGAGACCGTGATCGACAGGGTGGAGACCACCGGGCAGACCTGGCTAGGGCTGACGGTTGGCTGCGCCCGCTGCCACGATCACAAGTACGACCCGCTTTCCCAGCGAGAGTTCTATGCGCTCTTTGCCCTATTCAACAACGTGCCGGAGAGTGGCACGATTATGGGGCAGTCCAACCGCAGTGGCGGCAACTCAGATCCCTTGCTGCGACTGCCCGACGAACCCCAACAGGCCCAGTTGGACAAACTTGAGCAACTGCTGGCTGATGCCAAGGCGGCAGTTGCACTGGAACTGAAAAACCTCCCCGGCCTGGTTGAAGCATGGGCGGCTGAGGCACGGGCGTCACTTGCGCAGACGGAGAAGGCATGGCAGCCGTTTGAGCCACTGGAACTGGCGAGTTCCGGCGGGGCGAGCTTCCGCCGCAGTGAGGATGGCAGCTGGCTGGTTGAAGGGGCCAGCCCACCCCAAGATAGCTATACGTTTGAGTCGCTGATTCCGCCGGGCACCTTTGGCGGCTTCCGGCTGGAACTGTTGCCCGTCGCCGGGCTGGCCGGCGGTGGTTTCGGGCGGGGTGGCAATGGCAACGTGGTCGTCACAAAAATTGAAGCTGAGATCGACCCACCGGGGGATGGCAAGATGATCCCAGTGGTCTTCAAGCGGGCTGACGCCAGCTATGCCCAGCAGGGCTGGGAGGCGGCCAAGATTCTCACCGGTAAGAAAGGCGATGGCTGGGCGATCGATGGCCATCTGGCAGACAAGGATACGCCGCGACAGATCGCGCTCTTTCCTGATCAGTCGCTCATGGTGCCGGAAAACTCGCGGCTGGTGGTAACGATTCGGCAGGAATCACAGTTTGCCGGACATACCATTGCCCGATTTCGAATGGCCTACTCGACCGAAGAGCCGAGCCTGTTGGGCGTGAACGGCGTGCGGCTGCCTGAGGAAGTGCAGACCGTGCTGCAGATCGCTGCCGGCGAGCGGTCGCCTGAACAGCAGAAACGGCTGGAGACGTTCTATCGCGGTCAGGTCGATGGCCCGGTGAAGCGGGCGGAGGCCGCCCGTGATGCCGCCCAGAAAAGCCTTGAGGCATTCCAGAACAAGCTGCCCAGTGCCATGGTGATGCGAGAGGGCAAGCCGCGGGATGCCTTTGTGTTGATTCGAGGCGAGTATGACAAGCGGGGCGACAAGGTCGAACCGGGACTACCCGCGTTTCTGCCGTCGCCAGCAAACTCGCAGGCCGACCGGCTGTCGCTGGCTCGCTGGATTGTCTCGCGCGACAATCCGCTGACGGCACGGGTCTGGGTCAACCGGATGTGGGAGCGATTTTTTGGCGTCGGGCTGGTCAAGACCAGCGAGAACCTTGGCAATCAGGCGTCGTATCCGAGCCATCCGGCGCTGCTCGACTGGCTGGCGGCCGAGTTCATGGAAACCGGTTGGGATATGAAGCGGTTCATCAAGCTGCTGGTCACCAGTCGCGTCTATCGGCAGGCCTCTACCGTTACGCCGGCCGCCCTGGCGAAGGACCCCGAAAACCAACTGTTGGCTCGGGCCCCACGCATTCGACTCCCTGCAGAAATGGTCCGTGACACGGCGTTTGCGGCGGCTGGTCTGTTGGTACCGACGATTGGTGGGCCGAGTGTGCGGCCCTGGATGCCCGAAGGCGTCTGGGATGAGACCAGTAAGTACGGCAACCTGCGGGGCTACAAGCCAGCAACCAACGACGATCGCTTCCGCCGCAGCATGTACACAATCTGGAAGCGGACCGCCGCTCCACCCACCATGCTGCTGTTCGATGCCCCCAACCGCGAAACCTGCACGGTGAAGCGGTCGCGGACCAACACGCCGCTACAGGCGTTGGCCCTGCTCAACGAGACGACTTTTCTTGAGGCTGCCCACGGGCTGGCCCAGCGGATGTTGTTCGAAGGCGGAGACCAGCCAGCCGAACGGATCGCCCACGGCTTTCAACTGGTGCTGGGCCGTTCGCCCACCCCAGCAGAACAACTGACCCTTGTCAGTGGATTGGCCGCCGACCTGGCTGCCTTTGCTGCCGACCACGAAGCGGCGGCCCAACTTGCCGAGGTTGGCGTCGTTCCCAGACCCGAAGGAGTGACGCTGGCTGAGTATGCCGCCTACACGCTGGCGGCAAACGTGCTGCTCAACCTCGATGAATGTGTGATGCGGGAGTAATGCCATGAATCAATTTCAGTCGCTCAAACTCCAAGATCAGCTCAATCGCCGGGTTTTTCTCGGTGGTGCAGGAGGTGGTCTCGGCTATGCCGCACTTGCCTCGCTGATGCAGCCTGGTGCTGCTTTGGCAGCAACCACCGCCGCTGGTCCGGCCTTTCCAAACTTTTCACCGAAGGCTAAGCGGATCATCTATCTGTTTCAGTCGGGCGCGCCCTCGCAGATGGATCTGTTCGACCCGAAGCCGCAGATGGAGAAGCACCGAGGCGAAGATCTGCCTGAGTCGATCCGTCAGGGTCAGCGGCTGACAACGATGACAAGTGGCCAGAAGAGCTTTCCGGTCGCTCCGTCGATGTTTTCCTTTGCCCAGCACGGTGAGAGTGGCATGTGGTTCAGCGACCTTGTGCCCAACATTGCTCGCCATGCCGACCGCTGGTGCATGGTCCGTTCGATGCACACCGAACAGATCAACCACGACCCAGCCATCACCTTCTTTCAGACTGGTCACCAGCTGGCCGGCCGACCGA